>CAYUOR010000001.1:0-143347 GCA_964446535.1 uncultured Candidatus Saccharibacteria bacterium
TAGAAGACGTCTCACGCTTTCTTTTCCAGCGCACCGCCAAGGCTCCGATTGTTATTCCGGTCATTCTCGGCTCATAGTTTTAGGATATACTTATAATCATGTCGAGATTTGCGTCCATTTTTGTCGCAAGCATTTTCATTTCTCTCAATTACGGCGCCATCCTTTTTGTAAATTCCTCTCTGCTTAATAAATTTTTCAGCGAATCCGCAGTTAGTGGTCTCTATCTTCTCGGGGCTACTTTAAGCGGCCTGCTTTTCGTTTTTATAGCAAAGTTTATCGAATGGTTCGGCAAACGAGCCCTGCTTGTGGCTTTTCTTATAATTATATTTTTAGGAACTCTTGGCCTAGCATACGCCGACACCCAAAAAGAGGTTGCCATATACTTTTTAATATACGCTGGAGTATTCTTCAGTATTTATTATTGTCTGGATATTTTTCTGGAAGAGCTTAGTCGAGATCATAATACGGGTGAAGTAAGGGGTTTGTACATGACGCTCATCAATCTTGGTATTGCCGGGGGACCGATTCTCCTCGCCATTTTTGCTGGTAACGATAGTCTTAGACCCCTATATCTTATAGCCGCCGCCTTGATGCTCCTGCCGCTTATCTTGGCACTTTTCTTAAAGTCACATTCGCCGAAGTGGCACGGTCAGCACCACAGGCACATGTTTTTACCCATCAAGACCTGGTGGCGCGCCAAGAGCGTCAGACATATAACGATTGCAAGATTTATTCTTGAATCATTTTTCGCTTTTATGATTATTTATATGCCGATTTATCTCAATCGTATTTTAGGTTTCGAGTGGTCAGAACTCGGCATTATTTTTACGGTTATGCTTTTACCCTTCGTTATATTTCAGTGGCCGGCAGGAGAACTTGCGGATCGCTTTTTCGGCGAGAAAGAGATTCTTGTTATAGGGTTTCTCATTATGATGGGTGCGCTTCTCTTTATGCCTTTTATCGGTAAGGCTTTTATCCCTTGGCTTGTAATACTTTTTATCTCGCGGGTAGGCGCTGCTCTTATAGAAATCATGACTGAAAGTTATTTTTTCAAGCGCGTTAATGCCGAGGATACAGGTATCATAAGCATCTTTCGTCTGGTGCGTCCCATAAGCGTTTTTGTTGGCGCCACACTTGGTGTTCTTGCTCTAGGTTTTGGCTCGTTTGAAAAAATATTTTTCTTTCTGGCGGCAGTAGTCTTTTTCGGCCTCCTGTCAGCTCTAGCGATACGGGATACGAAGTAAATTAATTCAGGGCATTAAGAAAGGCGCTGAATAAGGGGTGTGGGGAGAGTGGTCGCGCCTTAAGCTCCGGATGAAATTGCGTACCGATAAAAAACGGATGGATTTTACTCGGTAGCTCCGCTATCTCACAGAGTCGTCCGTCCGGAGACTTGGCGGAAAACACTAAGCCAGATTTCTCAAGTTTTTCTATATACTCGGGATTTATTTCGAAACGGTGTCTATGTCTCTCGGATATTTTCTCTTTTTTGTATGCCTTGAATGCTAGAGTACCCTTTTTTATCTTAGCGGGATAAGCGCCAAGACGCATGGTCCCGCCCAAATTTTTTGTTTTCAGCTTATCTTTCTGCTCTGCCATGACGGTAACCACGGGATGCTTGGTTTTCGGATTAATTTCAGTAGTGTCTGCTTTTTTAAGTCGAGTAATGGAACGAGCATATTCAACTACCGCAAGCTGCATACCATAACAGAGTCCCAGGTATGGAATTTTATTCACTCTGGCGAATTTTATCGCAGAAATTATCCCCTCTACTCCCCTTTCGCCGAAACCCCCAGGAACGACAATACCGTCGTAATTTTTAAGTTCCTTCAGTTTACGCCTACCAGCTTCATAATCCTTGGCATTTATCCACTCGAGCTTCGGAACAATTCCTTGCCAGGCGGCAGAAATCTTTATGGCCTCAATTACGGAGATGTAGGCATCAGAGATGACAAAATCACCGGTATCAAAATACTTGCCTACCATGGCTATTTTTCGTATTTTTTTGGCGGATTTCGTTTTCCTTATAAAATTCTGCCAAGTCTTTAAGTTTCTTGGTTTGAGTTTTAGACCAAGATGTTTGACAATCTTTTCGCTAATACCCGATCTTTCAAAATTGAGCGGAGCATCATAAATACTGTCTATATCTGGGGCAGGAATAATATTTTCGCTTGGAATTCCTGAGGCCAGAGCTATTTTCTCCCGTCTTTTATTGTCTATAGGCATCTCGCTTCTTGCGATGATCATGTCTGGTTCAATGCCGTAGGAATTAAGCTGGCGAATGGCATTCTGCGTCAGTTTCGTCTTCATCTCGCCAAGTTTCGGCGGTACAGGAAGGTACGAGACCATGACAAACATCACATTTTTCGGTTCACGAATCTTAACGAGGCGCGCTGCTTCTAGAAAAATTGCGTTCTGATACTCTCCGACTGTACCGCCAATCTCCATCACTGTAATGTCTGCTCCCGTTTTCTCCACCGAACGTCTGATACGGCGAAAAATTTCTTCGGTTACGTGGTAAACCGGCTCGACACACTTACCGCCGTAACCGAGGGCACGCTCTTTATCTATTATGTGTTTCAATACCATGCCGTTGGTAAGATAATTTTCTGGTGGCATATCCGTATTGAGAAAACGTTCGTAGTTACCCATGTCCTGGTCAGTTTCGAGCCCAGAGTCCAGGACAAAAACTTCCCCGTGTTCAACGGGATTCATTGTGCCGGCATCAACGTTTAGATACGGGTCGGCCTTTATAAGACTTGTCTTAAAGCCACGGGCCTGGAGCAGAGTGCCAATTGAAGAGGTCGCCACACCCTTGCCGACTCCCGACATTACTCCTCCGACGACAAAGATGTATTTGTGCTCCCTCTTCATTTAGTTCATAGTGCTAATTATATACAAAAGATTGAAAATAGAACAATTTTCGGCTAGTCTAGAGCAATTGCGGGATCGTCTAATGGTAGGACATATGCCTCTGGAGCATAGTATCTTGGTTCGAGTCCAAGTCCCGCAGCAGTTTTAAAAGAAAAGGCGCCCGCGAGTTGGGGCGCCTAAGTAACAATAACTTTGAAGAATTCGCGTGGTAGTGGGAACCTACCCACAATGCACCCTTCTCTATTCACAAAGACGAGTGTCGCCTCGGCGGCAATAGTGACAAGAACCCACTCCCCGCTATTCTCGCGGAGGATCTCCAGAAACTGGCTACCGACCTCCTTACTTGCAAAATAAGTTGATTGGAACTCCGGTGTCCCTTCATTCTCAATTTTCTCAGCGAGCTTACTAATGCCAGATTCTCCAGCGCTGACACTTTCTTCAAACTCGCTCCTGCGGAGTTTGAGAATTTTCCTGTCGGAAGAAACGGAAAAGTAGTAGCCTCCGCGGTCAGCGTTCAAAATCTCGAGCTTAATACCACGAAACTTTTCAAAAAGCTCGGTAAACGATGGATGCTCGGCATCGTAGTGAACGATAAAACAAGGAACTTGCCTGTCTTCGTCTATGGCGATAATACCAACGGTGATGGGCGTATCAACCTTGTCAATTGATATTGAGCTGTCGCTTTCCACAACAACCCCCTTGGTTCCACCGTGCCTATTACTTAGACTACTCCCGAAGAACACTATGTCAATCTGTTATAATGAGTATAATAAAAAATAATAAATGAAAGGATTTATTGATTTTATAAGAGAACAGGGCGTTGTCGGACTTGCGGTCGGTTTTATCCTCGGTGGCGCAGTTTCAAAGCTCGTTTCGGCAATTGTTACGGATATAGTTAACCCTCTTCTTGGTTTAGCCCTGGGAGCGACTGAGGGATTAAAAACCGCGTCTATAAAAATAGCTTCTGCAGAAATTCTCTACGGCGACCTTATCACCGTTTTTATAGACTTTGTAGTAATAGCCCTTGTGGTCTACTTCGGTGTACGTCTTTTGGGTCTCGATAAATTAGATAAGAAAAAAACATAATAATATGGATATGAAAAAAGGTTATGTGGCAAATATAGAAAAACTTTCAATTGAAAACGATAATTTCAGAGAGGTGCTTTATACGACGGATAAGAGCCAACTTGTAATCATGTCTTTGGCAAAGGGCGAAGAAATTGGAGAAGAAATACATGATGTTGATCAATTCCTTCGTGTAGATAAGGGTACGGGTCAGGCGATACTTGCCGGAGTAAAACATGCAATCACAGACGGTAGCGCCATTCTCGTTCCTGCCGGCACCAGACACAACATAATTAACACGGGTCTTGGCGCGCTCAAGCTCTATACGCTCTACATGCCAGCGCACCACAAGGATGCGACGATACACAAAACGAAAGCCGATGCTATGAAAGACCACGAACACTTTGACGGTGGCACAACAGAGTAAGGATGAATTTATCAAACCACTCTCCCTGGATAAAACAGCTCAGACGCGTTCGCGGAGTTTCGCCGATAACGAGCAATATTGAAACCGACGTCGTTATAGTGGGTGGCGGCATTGCTGGCGTTACGACAGCCTACTTCACGCTAACAAGAACAGAGAAAAAGGTTGTATTGCTAGAAGCCGATAAGATTGCTCATGGCGCGACCGGTCACAATGCTGGACAGATTACAAGTTACTTTGAACATTCTCTGACAGATCTGGTAAAGGAGTTTGGTTTCGAGATGGCTCTAGACGGCCAGCGCTCAGTAGAGTCGGCCTGGTTACTTTTAGAAGAAATAATTTCTACGGCAAAACTGCAAGTACCCCTATATCGCTTTACCGGTTACGCAGGGGTGGCCAGTTTAGAGCAAATTATTCAACTACTGGAAGACAATATTTTACGTGCCAAGGGCGGCCTCCCGTTGGAGCGAATGGTTATCGCTAAAGAATGGTTAGATCAAACGGAAATACCAAAAAAATATGATGGCATGTTTGAGGTCGCTCCGCACAAAGATGTATTAAATCTTACAGAATGCTCTGATAAAAGTTACATTGCCTCTCTTTCGTACCAAAAAGGTTGTTTAAATAGCGCTCTTTTTTCCGAAGAACTTATTCAATACTTAGCGACTAGATATCAAGATCGTTTTTCTTTTTACGAAGGCAGTCCTGTAAAAACTGTTCATTTATTTAAAGATTCGGCCGAACTTAGCGTCTTGACCCATAAGGTTGTGGCTAAAAAGGTTATTCTTTGCACCAACGGGTTTGAAAATTTTAATATAGACAACAGACATGGGCGTGAAATAAACACAAAATTCCACCACCTGGTTGCGGGCCGTATCGGATATATGTCGGGTTATATTGAGTCCCTAAATCATCCGCCTATAGCCATAAGTTACTTCCCTAAATCCGGCGGAAGTCACAACGACCCCACGGGTGATGAATATTTCTACCTTACCCGCCGACCGCACGAACATAACGGTATCCTGTCTTTTAATCTCGTTTGTACGGGCGGCCCAGAGAAAGTTTTGCCGAATGGCGCCCTTTATTCTCGGGATGAAGCTTCTTCGGAGGATATGCATATTCTCATAGATGATTTTTTAAGTAACACCTACGACAAATATCCGGATAATGGTGTTGAATACGCATTTTTCTGGCATGGCCTTATGGGCTACACACCAAACGGTATTAGACGAGTCGGACCGGAACCGTGTAATCCCGTGCTTCTATACAACCTCGGCTGTAATGGTGTCGGTATCTTACCTTCAGTTTTTGGAGCGCTTCGTATTTCGCGCTTTCTAAAGGGTGAGGTCGTGGAGCAATCAATTTTTGATCCGGAAGATCAGCACGCCCAAACCGAGTGATATAATGTTTCTATGAGAGTGCTTGGAGAGAAGTGTGGAATCTTCGGTATTTTTGGTATGGGGTTAGACGCATCTCGTCTAACCTTTTTTGGTTTATACGCACTACAACACAGGGGCCAAGAGAGTTCTGGTATTGCTTCAAGCGATGGTAAAAAAATTAACTGTTACAAGAATGCGGGGCTCGTATCACAAGTTTTTGATGAAAAAGCTATAACTTCCCTAGCTGGTCACATGGCTGTCGGACATAACCGTTATTCAACTTCGAAAGGAGCGGGAGTGGAGCACGCACAACCAATTGAGGTTAGAGATCAAAGCTTGGTCCTTGTGCACAATGGTAATCTGCCACACACAAAGCTTCTAGACAGCTTTCTGAAGGAGGCGGGTGTGGAATTCTCAAACTTGTCTGACTCCGCAATGATTACTGAAGCAATATATAAACTTACAAAATCCGGTATAGAAATAGAAAAAGCGGTTGAAAAAATTTACCCGTTAATAACCGGCGCGTTCTCAATTCTCATAATGGTAAAAGATAAGATCGTGGCTATTCGTGACAAGTTTGGTATAAGACCGTTTTCTATCGGACGACTCAATGGCGGTTACGTCTTTGCCTCCGAAACATGTGCCTTCAATCCAATTGGAGCGGAATTCTTAAGAGACGTTCAGCCTGGGGAAATGGTTGTGGTAGATGAAAAAGGTATTAGAAGTAAGAAACTTATGGAGGGAGATCAGAAACTTGATATATTTGAGTTTGTCTATTTTTCCCGACCCGACAGCAGGCTGCTTGATAGGTCAGTTTATGAAGTAAGAAAAGAGTTCGGTAAACGCCTGGCAGAAGAGTACCCGATAGAAGCGGATGTCGTCATTCCTGTGCCCGAAACAGCAATCCCTGTCGCGATTGGTTATGCGAGTGAGAGGAAAATTCCGTTTGAGATGGGGTTGATTAAAAGTCGTTATATTCACAGAACTTTTATAGAACCAGAACAACATATTAGGGAACGAGGTGTTAAGTTAAAGCTTGCCCCCCTTACCGAGGTAATAAAAAATAAGAGAGTTATCGTTGTGGATGACTCCATTGTCAGGGGTACAACCTCCCGCCAAATTGTTAAAATGCTTTTTGAGACCGGTGCCAGGGAAGTGCATTTTCTCGTCAGTTCACCACCTGTGAGATTTCCGGATTTTTATGGAATAGACCTACCTAGAGAAGAAGATCTTTTGGCTTCCAGAAAATCGACTGAAGAAATGTGTCGCTACCTTGGTTCTACTTCTCTTAATTTTTTGTCGTACGGTGGCATGGTTGCGGCAACCAATTTGCCAGAATCCTCATTCTGCGCTTCCTGTTTTAATGGCGTTTACCCTATAGAAATTACTTAGTACGTTGGACTATTTTCGCTTTCAGTGTAGAATTAAGTTGCACCGGAAATAATACCCTCCTTAGGGAATTCTAGGCAGTTTACCAGTTATAAGCAGCCAAAGGCTGCCTTAATTGTTTTCTAGACACTATGGAAAAAGAGGTTGCTAAGATAAAAATCATACCACCGGCGCCGAGAACAAAAAGGGGACGAGTCCCCTCTTTTGACAGAATTTTAAAGGCACTCAAGGAATCTTTTAGAAAACAAGAGCTTGTTTCTAATAAAAAACTGGTTCAGCTCAGACGAGCAAAGGAGAATCCTATTATCAAACCAACACGAAGATTCTGGGAGGCGAAAGGTACTTTTAATGCGGGGGTGGCGCAGGTCGGCGGTAAAATCCATATACTTTATAGAGCTTTCTCCAGAAATAACCGGTCTACGATCGGCTACGCTGTCACTAAGAATGGTTTTAAAATTACCGAACGTCTTAGGCACCCAGTTTATATTTCGGAACAAGATTTTAAACCACTCAAACCCTCAAGGAAAAAAGAGGTGCCGGCGAGCGCAGAAGATCCGCGTTTAGTTAAAATTGGATCAAGAATATATATGTCTTACACGATTTTTGCCGGTGACTTCAGTTCAATTAAGGTCGCCTTAACATCAATAAGTGTTAAGGATTTTTTGAATAAAAAATGGAATTGGTCCAAGCCTATTCTTATGACTGATCCCAATAAAAGACATAAAAATCTTGTACTTTTTCCGCAGAAAATAAAAGGGAAATTCGCAATTTTAACGAGAATTTCGCCGAAAATATCGATAAAATACATTAAAAATTTAGAGAAATATTTTAACGGTAAGCGCTTTATTGAACACGAATATAAAAAAGTTTTTCGAAAGCAATTTTGGGATTCCTGGACCAGGGGTGCTGGACCAGCACCGATAAAAACTAGAGCGGGCTGGTTGGTGCTCTACCACGCCATAGATAAAACAGAACCCTTCCGTTTTAAACTCGGGGCGATGATACTTGATTCCAAAAATCCAACAAAAATTCTTTATCGTTCAAGTCATCCTATCCTTGCGCCAGACGCTATATATGAAAATATCGGCAAGCCGGGAATTGTCTACTCATGCGGCGCCATCGTCAAGAAAGGAGTCCTCTTTGTTTATTACGGCGGAGCTGACAGAGTGCTTTGTGTCGCTACGGTCAAACTAAAAGATTTAATAAAAGATTTGAAGGAAAAGAACGAAATGGAGTTAGAAAGAGGCTTTAAGGTCTAGTTATCTAACCGTGAGAGTTCCCCACATACCCTGGGCTCTGTGACTACCTACGGAGCAGTAATATTCAAACGAACCCGCTTTATCGGCAACAAAAGTTATTGTCTCTGTTTGACCAGCACTCAAAATTTTGGTGGCTGCCCCGGAGAACTCGTCAATTCTAAGGTCGTGCGTACCGCCGGTATTTCTGAAAGTGATTTTTACCGTATCACCTTTATTGACGGTTAGAGTGGCTGGTTTAAAAGAAAGACGATCATTATCAATCGTAAATTCTTTCACCGTAGAAGCCTGGTTTGAGGCGGGTGTGGGCGAACTGGAAGTTGGTGTTGGTGCTTGTGGTTGAGACGATACCGCCTGTTCTTCAACGGTCATCTCTTCAACCGAGCTATCCCCTGCTGGCATGGCATTTTCAATTAGCCCATCGGTAGGGGCGGCGCTTTTATTTTTAAACAAAAAGAGGGCGCCGACAATAACCAAAACAACAACCAAAACAGCGGCCCATTTGTTATTCATAATGGAATTATAGCTTGAGATACTTTCTTATAGCAAGAGCGCTTGAGATGGCGCCAATTAAGACTCCAGAGCCGAGAATAATTGCTGCAATTTGAAGGAAATAGTCAAGGTAATAAGAATAAATATTAAAACCGATAAAGAAACCTTCCGTGATATCGGCTAACCAATAAGTTATGGGTAAAAGAGCAAGAAGGGTTAAAACACCGGCCACTACGCCATAAATTACCCCCAGAACGACGAATGGCCCTTGGATATAGCGCGTAGAAGCGCCAACAAGGCGCATAACGCTTATTTCATCCTTAGCTAGATAAATTGTGAGTCTAATGGTATTAAAGGCTATAAGGACCGAAATTACGGCAAAGAAGATGGTTAAGATAAGCCCTAATTTGTCTGCAGCTGAGATGACGTTCGTTAGTTTGTCTATGGCGGTTTTATTTTGGAAATAGTTAACCTTATCAACGATAGTAATACCCTCGGACGAGAGGGTGTCTCCGCTACCCAGAAAATCTGCCACAGAGGCATATTGAGCGGGATCCTTGGCTTTAATATTTAAAACCGCGCCCAGGGGGTTCTCACCAAGCTCGTCCAGGGCGGCAAGTATCGACTGATCATTGGCATGACGTTCTTTAAACTCGGCGAGAGCGGCATCGCGAGAAACGTAGGTGACGTGAGAGACCTCCTGAAGCGATTCTATTTCCTGTTTCAGACTAAGAATGTCTTCTTCTTTCGCTGTCGTGACAAAAGTTACGTTAATATCTATTTTACTCTTTAATTCCTCAAGAGTGGTGTCGAGAATAGCGCTTGAAAAGGATATGAGACCTATGACAAGAAGAGTCACCATCATAACAAGAACCGAAGCGAAGGAAACTGTGCCATCTCTCCAGAAATTGAAGAATCCGGTCCGCAGTACTCTCTTCAGTTTTGTTAAAAATATGGATTGCGTCATACGCTGTATCTGCCACTCTTGTCATCGCGAACCACCCTACCCTTCTCTATGGCGACAACTCGGCGTTTGAGTGAATCAATTATACCCTTGTTGTGAGTAGCGAGTATCACTGTTGTGCCAAGATTATTTATCTTCTTTAGAATCTGGACTACGTCATAAGTATTAGCCGGATCGAGGTTGCCGGTCGGCTCATCAGCGATAATTACTTCGGGATCATTTACCAGGGCTCTCGCTATGGCCACCCTCTGTTTCTCTCCACCAGAGAGCTCGTGTGGGAAGTTCCAAATCTTAGAGGTAAGGTCAACAAGCTCAAGAACGTGGGGAACGTCGGCGTTAATTTCCTCATCCGTTCTGCCTGCCGCCTCCATAGTGAAGGCGATATTCTCATACACAGTCTTATTCGGCAGAAGTCTGAAATCTTGAAAAACCATACCCACATTTCTACGAAAAACATCCATTTGTTTCTTGCTCAAGGTGTGAATATTGACGGAATCATAATAAACCGCCCCTTGGCTGGGTTTTTCTTCTGCTAGGAAAAGTTTAAGAAGAGTTGTTTTCCCCGCTCCAGACGGACCAACGATGGAAACAAACTCCTGGGGTTCTATAGAGAGCGTCACGTCTTCTAGGGCGACGGAGTTATCCGGATATACTTTTGAGACGCGGTCAAAGATAATCATTTAGCGTAATTCTATCACGTGTGAATTGGCTCAACAAGAAATATGTTATATTACTAACCATGAAAAAAGAAATTTTAGTGCTTATAGCCATAGTGGCAGTTGGTGTAATCTTGTTTCTTGGTGCGGGTGCCTCAGAAAAAGAAAGGGGTGCGAGCCGAGATTTGTCTTCAACAATAAAATCGTTTTCTCTTTTTGGCGATAATTTGAAGAATTCCGAGACAGCAAGCGCTGTTGCCTGGGAATCTTTTGACGCCTACATGGAGGCCGCCAAGACTCATAACCTAGAAACTCTTAGAGGTCTATCTTATAAGCTTTCTCCGGCCTGCCTTGATTCTGCAAGAGAGGAAGAGTGTTTTGCTCTTATGGACAGTGTCTACACGATAGCAAGCTCTCTTGATAAATCTGGCTTCAGACATATAGAGTTCGACAGGAAGCAGATTGTCATGTGGACAGACGGACCTGGAGTAGCGATACTCTATTTCACAAGAGAGGGGCGAGAGAAGCCGAAGATTCTTGGCTTACAGTTCTGTCTGGAACTTGAAGAGGGTGACCCGTGTGTTAAACAAGAGCTTCTTAAAAATGACGAGAACGGCAACGGCTGGTGGGATAGAGTCGAAGAGCTTATAAATGAGCCCGCTCCTGCTAGCCAATAATTATTTCGGGGAAAAGATAGTTTTTCGCGGCGTAGAAAAGTATTAATACAAGGACAAAGAGTGTTGCCACGTAGGCAATGTGTTTCGGGTGTTGGCGTCTTGGTTCTACCACTAAAAGTAACACTAAGGCGATAAGAACAATGGCGCCAAGAATAACATAGGCGAATTCAAGCATGGTCTTTGGTGAGGAAAGAGCTTTGTCCACAGCCGAAGTTTCTTTACTGACGCCCACCTCATTATCTTCTAAGACTTCCGACAATGCATAATCACTGTTCTGAACAGCTATAAATTGTTCATTTTCCGTGAGCACTTCAACATTTTCAGATAAAACTTCTACGCTTGATTCATTCGAATTTACGGCAATTTGACTACTATCATTCGGGGTGGTCGCTGGCTCCGCTGATTCTGCGGTTGTAGCTAGGACTGCTGTGCGCTTTGGTGCCGGCCGACCAAAGAGCTGGACAACATAGATAGTCTCGCGTCCGTTGTAGTAGCCCGGAGCCATGGCGATACCTATTTCGGTAAACTTATCATTCATAATATTGGCCCTGTGGCCTTCGGAATTCATCCAGGCAAGAACCACATCAGAGGAGTCGTTGAAATTGACTGCCAGATTTTCCCCGGCGTAAAGAAATTCATATCCACCCTCTTTAAACCAGTACCACGGACTCCTACCCTCCGGACTCGTGTGGGCAAAGTAGCTCTTTGACGCCATGTCATTTGCTTTCAGCTGAGCGGCGTAAGCAAGGGTTTCATTTTGTACAAGAGGCGCAATATTCTGGTTGATTCGATTAGAGTTTGTCAGATCAACAAGAACAGAAGTAATAACTGCCGAAAGGAGGCCGGGATGACGGGTTACGTATGAATTTAGAAAAAATGCGAGGTTGAATATCGCGATCGCCAGAAGAGCGAAAACGACAACATTCTTACCGCGGGCGAAGTGTGGTTTGTAGTCGTTACCTTCGTGTGGGACAAAGTGATTTTTCAACCTCCTTCTCATTTCTGGAAGATTATATCACATATTAAAGCAAAAAACTAGACCCATAATTTGTGGGTCTAGTTTTGCCTTTCTCTATTGGGAAAATCTATCTTCCGAAAAGCTTTTTAAGGAAGTTTAAGAATCCACCTCCGTTACCGTCAGCATTTCCTGCGGTGGCGGTAAGATCGTTCAGATCCAATTCTTCCTCACCGTCATCACCTTCAGGCGTATTCTGGCTTGTAGGTTGAATCGCTGGAGCATTCTCCGGAACGAAGCTTAATGGTTCTTTCGGTGTGTTAGGATTCTTCGACCATTCAATAAGTTCTGGAATCTGAATGGCTAGATCTGGGCACTCAAGCATGTTTATCCAGCGCAGAGTTGTCTGGTAGACAAGGCCTGTCGGGCCAGAGAGGTTCCATGGGGTAAGCACTTCGTTTGCGTATTTTTCTTGGAATGCTCTAAGGGCGGCAAGAGTTTGCGGTCCGTAAACCCCGGTAATGGGTAAGTTTGTGCCCATCCATTTGTTTAAGAACGCTTGAAGCTTCTTAACCTGCTCCACATCATTCCTAGATGAACCGAAGCGAATGAATTTATCCATGTAGAGACCGCAGCTCTCGCCAAGAACCTGACCGGTTGAAGCCCCGAGAACCGAACCACCTCTGAAATCACCTGGGCGACTAGTCGGGTTAAATTCGTCTGTCTCATCGTTGTCATTAGGATCGTAGGAACCAGAGTTATTGGCATCGCCGTCAGTGTGGCAACCAGGGTCAGCTGAGTCTACAAGACCGTCTCCGTCGTTGTTTACACCGTCAGAACATTGTGGCGGATTGGAGGGTGGTTCTTGAGGAGGAACACATTCCTGTGACTCGGGGTCCCATGTATCCGGTGATTCACACTGATCGCTTTCGCATGGTCCGCTAGTTTGAACACCATTTACATATGGACAGACATCAACCACCTGAGTCGGAGCATTAAAGCCGACACAGTGATAGGTCTTACCTGCCTCAACAGGATTAATAAAGTCATAATTATCGTAATTTAGAACATCGTTTGAACAATAGAATTCTGCCGAAACATCCTGATCCCTTGGTTCCGTTATATCGCCAGAGAACGGCACATAGCCGGACTCAAACTGTTCCCTGACCCAAATAAGAGAGCCCGCCGGAACGTATGCTAGAGCTGGAGTCGGCGCAATAGAGTCAAACTCTGTCCAAGCACCATCTGCGTCTCCAACATTGTCTCCGGGATTTGATGTTCCATTGGGAGCCCACTCAAATGTCCAGTTTGCGAGACGGCACGACGGATTTTCTTCAAGAAATTCAGAAGCCGTGTCCGCAGTTATATCAGCTGCACCGTAGCCCCAGTTCGGCAGAAGATCTTCTGTCGGGCAAACAATTTTTAAGGCGGAAATAGTTGCGGTTTCTGGTTCTGGTTCCTTAGGAACACACTGATTTTCTTCGTTAAGATATTCGTTCTCGTCACACTGTGGAGGAGGGGGGTTATCGCAGTCTTTTGCTGTCCAGCTTAGTGCGAAGAGTAAACCACCGGGGTTATTGGTCTGTGGAGAGTTCGGCAGAGCCCAGTTTTTAACTCTGATTTCAAGCGTATTTGAGCCATCAATCAAGTAACTTGATACGTCCCAAGAGTCTGCTGATGAGTGATTATTTTCGCTGGCGTCAGAGCCTACTAGATTGCCGTTAACCCAGACCTCATAAGAATTGTCAGAGGCGACATTGAGAGCACCAGACTGTGGGTCACCATTGACATTGAAGGTTCTTTTAAAGGTAACCCACTTATCCACCTGCCAATCGGGATCATACGGATCGTTAGACCAAATCCACTTGGCATTGGCATCGCCCACATTAGCACCCCAAACTCCTGAACCGAGCGACTGTATTGCTGGAACGACTGAGACTAGTGGCGCCGAGTAATCAACCGTTGTATCTGGATCGGCTAAATTAAAGACAACCTTCGTAACTTCGGTGTCGCCGTCACTTACTATAGAGCCCTCGGTTTCTTTACAGTCAACCTTGCAAACAAGACTTATGTCGTCTAGATATCCACCGTAACTAGTGTCAGTACCGTTGTCGTAGAATTCGATTTTGGTCGTCGGGGAACTCGCGGTGAATACGCGACTGATATTTTCCCAAACCGTATTACCGTTCGCGCTACCATCTGTGGCGACATTAGCGCCGAGCACAGAGCCGTCAACTTTTACTTGTAGACTATTGTCTGCCAGATTGCGACCAGGTCTGGGAGAGTACTTGAAGTTAAGTTCATATTTCTGTCCAACGATGGTTGGAATGTTTTGCCAGATTGTTACGGGATGATCTCCGTCCAATTCTGCGTGTTGATTGCCAGAAGCTGGTGCACCCGCAACATTATTCTGAATCTCCAAACCTAAAGCTCCATTCTCTTGTGGAACCACCCAGGCAACTAGCCACTTAAGAAGTGGATTTGAATCGGGAATAATGCTCCAAGTTCCATTGCTTAAGGCTGGCGCCTCGAAACCACCATTTTCAAGGAGGTTCAATTCTGGAATACAAGCCAGGGGTTCTTCAAATTCGTTAGTAAAGACACAAGTGACAATTTCTCCTGCGGAGAGATTTATTTCATTTGGCGAAGATTGATCAGAGCAGACAGCAGATGATAGAGACCAGTTTTCAGGAAGATTTACTTCTTCTACAGAGTAAGTTCCAGGATTCAGGTAGCCACTATCATTCGTCTGTCCGTCGCTAAGAGAGAAATTTGATTCGTCGTAAGAAGTGTTGAACTCAAACGAGACTTCGCTCTCGTCAGGCAGAGTTTGCTTCTCTACGATAATCTTTCCCTGCTTGGTGTTGGTAATCGTGCAAGTATGCGGACCGTTACCGCTATCAACATCAATATTGTTGCAGTGATTAGCATTCGCTCCTGGTCTATCGCTAGAATAGGTTGTTACCCAACCAGCCGGTGAATTTTCAGATACGTCATAAGCGCCGTTTTTATCAAGCCCGGTAACAAGATTCTCACCATCTGCTTCAAATTGGTGGTTAGTGGGAGCCTCTACACCCTGCTTATCAAGTACAAAGCTAAAGTCATCGGGAGTATCGCCTTCCCCGCCCCCGACAATCACTTTCTTAACAATGAGTTGAATAAGTTCATTGGTATAAGTACACCTTACTTCCCCGCTTGTTTGCAGGTTTATAGTGACAGCCCTATTTTCCAAATCAACAACAGCACTTTGATCCGTACAGACGATGCTTGTTAGTAAATAATCATCATCGGCCCCTTCTGTTACGGTATATGAACCAGCCTGAAGATTTTCTAACCTTTTTTCGTTTGATAACTGCTGGTTGTTGTCGTCATCAAGAGAAAAGTTTGTTTGCAGTGCTCCGGTAACGGTAAAGTTGAAGTCATCACCGCTTCCAGGGATCACTATTTTCTTGATTTTTATAAGACCAAGACTTTTAACCTTTAAAACATCAGTAAAGGTGTGTGAATCGTCTTCGGAGCCAGAGCAATTATTGTTGGTACCGTTACCATTTGTACCATATGCTTCTATGGCTAAATCATAGACTCCCGGATTGTTGGGAGCTGGGACATTAAATGTTTTCGTATATGTACCACTAGATGTTTCGTCTGAAGTATTTACGCACACAGAGGGATTACCGTCACTAATCCAATCCCAACTAGTACTCTCCCAGTCGTCGCCACCAGTCGTTGTAACTGTAACAGCAACAGATACCGAATCACCTGGAAAGACTTCCAGCTGATCTTGTCCGTTAAGTTTTACCGAGGTGATATTTGTCGCAGCGGAAGCGGCTTGCGGAGAGACTACAAACAGGAATCCGAACACCAAGAAGGTGCCCAAAACAAAACTTATTTTCTTCATGTTATTTACAATCAAAACTTGTTAATGGAAATTGGAACTCCTAGGGCGATATTCTCACAATACCTGTAGAGTGTCAAACAAAATCAAGCATTTGACAAACATTGTCAATGCGGGTACGGTTAGGCGGGTTTTGCGCCATTCTGGCGCTCATTGGGAGACTGAAGTGAAGACAACGTTCTTTTCATTGATTCTCTTGTTTGCGTCGATGGCGGCGCATGCCGGAGGGACTTCCTCTGGCAGCGGTGAGCTTCTCACTGCCTGGAACGAGGAGCAGAGTGCGAGTGCCGTCCTCTCGGGCGGTGATGGCAACTGCGTCGTGACATCGGCCAACATCTTCGTGACCAGGTTCAGGGGCGGCACGAGTGCGGGAACTTCGGGAGAAGCGCTTCGTATCTTCGTCTTCAGTATGACGAGAACGAACACTTGCACCGGTGTTCTCGAGCTCAATGCAAGCGGTGCCGGTTCCGTCGAGAATTTTTCTTTCTGGGACAGCGGCGCTTCTGTCGGCGCTTTGCTCCAGCTCACGAACACCGTGACGGGTGCTGTGGTGCCGGTGCGAATCGATCTCGTCTGGATGGCTTCTGGCGAGAAGACGGAGTACAGGAACGAGACGACGAGAACCAGACCCGACGGTTCCTGGGATACTGAAAGCAATGTCGGCATGTCCGTCCTCTCGAGCGCCACGGGCTCTGTCTCCGACGGCGCCTTCCAGTACGCCCTGACGAACCAGGGCGCCAGCATCTCGAAGAACAGAAGGAAAACAAAGACCTTAACTCCGAACTAGGAGACAATTACCAAGCCGCGCCCACTCTTATTGGCAAAACCAAGAGGAGTGGGCGCTTTTTTATTCAAGCATCTTAATTCTAGCGCCCAGTTTATTAAGCCGGCCGACTATATTTTCGTAACCCCTATTTATCGCATAAACACCTCTTAAGGTTGAGCGTCCCTTAGCGCCAAGCATAGCCACTAGAAGCATGACCGCGGGACGAAGAGCGGGCGGACAAACGATCTGTGCGCCACGAAGTTTGGTCGGCCCTTCCACAAAAACTCTGTGTGAATCCGCGAGTTTAACGGAAGCACCTAGGCGGTTCAGTTCGGTAAAAAAGACTGCTCTATCCTCCCACATCCAGTCGTGAATAAGAGTGGAACCTTCTGCTTGTGTCGCTATCGGTACGAAAAACGGCAAGTTGTCGGTATTAATCCCGGGGTACGGCATGGCGTGGATCTTATCCGAGAGGGCCTTAAGCTTTGAGGGTCCTATTGTTATATCAACCAGTTTAGTTTTTTTGTTTTTGGACAAATATGTTTTGGAAATTGAAAATTTCTGCCCCATCCTTTCAAGCTTCATAAGTTCTAGTTTTAGGAAATCTATCGGCGCTCTTTTAATTAAGAGCTTCGAGTTGGTCATGATGGCTGCTGTGATGAAAAACATGGCTTCTATCGGATCTTCGGAGTTGTAATATTCAATACTTTTTTCAATATTTGGATTGCCGTGAATAACAAGGGTCTTTGTGCCTGTTCCTTCTATTTTTATGCCTAAAAGAGAGAGGAAGTGGCAAACCTCAAGAGTCATGTAATTTTGCTGTGCGAAGTCTATCGTTGTCTTCTGTGGTAAGAGCGCGGCGCGGAGCACGGCATTTGTTGTGCCGGTGTCCGATGCTTCATACATTATGATTTCTTTTCTCGATGGTCTTACTCTTTTGATCTCGTAGTAATTTTCTTTTGTAACAATCTTGAGACCTAGGTCTTCGAGGGCGAAACGGTGCGCGGCGATAGTCCTCTCCCCCATCTTGCATCCGCCAATGTGCGGAAACTTAAATTTTCCAAGGCGCGCCGAAAGCGGTCCTATAAGCATAAGGGCGGAGCGAATTTTACCCGTAGAACGAGTGTTTATCTTATTAAGAGAAAACTTCTTCGGCGGAGTAATACTGATAGAGTGTTTATCGAGCCAAACCACTTTTACTCCAATACTCTTAAGCACTTCAAGAAGACGATTAACATCTTCTATTCTCGGAATATTATGAAGAATAGTTACCCCCCTATTGACAAGAGATGCGGCAAGAAGCTGTGTAGCTCCATTCTTTGAAGCATTTATGTTGATAGAGCCACGAAGCTTGTGCCCTCCTTCTATCTCAAAGTTGTCCCTTTCTTCCTGCCAAGGCTTCATAAGGCGTAACTATAGCACGACGATGAGCTAGGTAGCTCTTGAATCTTTAACACTCTTGAAGCCGAGAACGGCAAGGGCAAATATCTGAACGATGTGGTCGTCAAATATCGGATTGTGCTCCGGCGGGATGGCGGCAAAGTAAATAAGAAGCATTATGAGTGCACCAGAAAGAGCGCCCCAGGGAACGAGTCTATTAGCAAGAAGTGTCACGCCGGTACCCAAAAGCCCCAGCATAAAGAGCCAATCAACAAGGGGGTTTCCGGCCATGTTCTGGAAAATTTCTGCGAAAGGTCCTCTGGTGCCGTGAGTTAGAAAACCAAATGTTGGCGAAGCGCCGTTTACCCAGGCGTTTGCCCTCTCGGTTGCGTAACCGAGACCTAGTAGCTTATCTAGAAAAGCCCAAAGAAACATTACTCCTAACACAACTCTTAAACCGACCCAAGCAAATTTTTCTGTGTTCATACGCTACTTATTCTACTCCCCTTGCGTGTTAGAATTATCAACATATGATCTGGGTTACATATGCACTTTTAGCAGCCTTTTTCGCCGCTCTTGTAGCTATTTTTTCGAAAGTTGGACTGAAAAACGTAGATACGACATTAGCCACAACCGTGCGCGCCGTCGTCATGGCAACACTCCTTTTGGGCGCAGCACTTTTCTTAGGTAAAATGCCTCTTCTAAAGACGATTGATAACCAGGCTCTCGCATTTATAATCTTCAGTGGTATTGCCGGCGCGCTTTCTTGGCTTTTTTATTTCCTGGCGCTTAAAACTGGCCCTGTTGATGGTGTTGCCGCGCTTGACCGATTGGGTGTTGTTTTTGTCGTAGTCCTTGCGGCATTATTTTTAGGAGAAGCTATAACTATAAAATCGTTTATTGGACTTATTCTTATTATCTTGGGCGCCTTCCTTCTCGTCTTTAAATAATTAATTCCCGAAAACTATTGCTGGTTCAATTTTATTAAACCGTTCAAAAATTTCATAAAATCAAAGATTCGTAAATTTCGTGTGGCGCTTGAATTCCCAGTAGCGAAACTTTTAATACTGCCAAAACCGGTGCCCGAACTATTGGTAGCATAGGCGCGATAGTAATAAGTTTGGTCAGAAGAAAGTCCAGTTATAAAACTTGAAAAAGCATGATTGCCGTCAAGAGTACCTAGAGTTGTCGTAGAAACCCCTGTTGAAAGCGCCGAGTCTGTTGAATACGCAAAACCGTGCTGGGTAGCGTTATTGCCTCCGGTTTTCGTGCCGTGAATAGAAGCTGCGTTAAATCCGGGAACAGCAAAATTTGTCGTAACCGTTGGCGCATTTACATCTGTGACGCTTTGCCATGTTGCCACAATGCCTGACGAACGATTTGGTGCCGCGCTCCAAGTAATTTGATACGTCTTCCCGGTTTGGGCGGAGGACTCTTTACCGGCGGCGGTCACGCCATCGGCTGAAGCTGGATCAGCACTCGTTTGTTCTGTTAAGGGTGAGGTGTAACTGTTAACGGTTAGCGCACCTTGGCCGTTCGAAGCGCCCATCACAACTAAACCGCCAGCAGCAACATTTATTGCACCGGGGGTGGTCGTCTGGGTCGGAGTTATTGAAGTTTCATCAACATCAAAATCGGTTGGACCGGTCTGGCCAACACCAGTAAACACTTGGGCGTGAACTGCCCAATTTGCCGCAGTGGTACCGCCCGTGATTGCTACGGTCACAGAGCCGTTAGATGCGCCCAAATCATCCTCGTCGCAGTACCAAAGCTCTGTTCTATTGTCCGCAGAAACATCGTCATTAAAAGCGGTGTCTACGAAATGACAATTTTTTCCATCAACCGTTACTCCCGTCAAAGCCGTTGTGGCTTCTGCTTCCGACATGGCAAATACTGTAACTAGTCGATTATTTCCAGCCGAACCAATGTTTAGAGTCGTAGAAAAAGAACCTCCGGTAGCACTTGCCGCACCAATCTGAATCCCTCCCTCAGTCCAAGAAACCCCCCAGTCATTAAGAAGTGGTGAGCCGTTTGAATCGGCAAGCGTCGCCTCAAGGCAAATCCTGTTGTGGAGCTGACCAGCGCCGGTTGAAGTAAGTGAAGAGAGGTCAATAGGGCTCGTTGCTGTCGGAGCAATGACTTGAGTATCACAATCCGATGAATTTGAGCCAAGGACTCTAACAGAAACCGTGCCGATGGTTTCCGTCTCACTCCAAAAGGCTTGATTCCAGCCGCTTGCACCGTCATAAACATCAAAATCTATCACCGGAGAAAGAATTGTTCCGGTCGTAACATTTTCCGGGCGGACAGCAAACTGGAACCCGGTAAACCCGTCACTAACAACAGAGGAAACTGTAGCGTTACCGGTCGCGCCGGTTGAAGGACTGACTCTCGTTCCCCAGGAACCCGAGGCACCGTTTGCGTCGGACTGGGTTGAACCGGTGGAATTGATGCCGTCAGATTTTACCCAGCCGGCGCCAGAAATTCCAAACGGATTTCCGTCGCTACCGTCAAAAGAATGAAGATAGAAAGCCAGGGTGTGTGCAACGGTCGTATTAACGCTGGTGATGGCGCAGGATGTACCCACCGCATTACATGAGTCGGCGCCAGTTACATCAATAGGCGTTGTCGTATCAACGCCCGTTACCCGAAGGTAGTGCCCAAAAATATCTTCGGAGGTAACTGAAGTCGTGGTTGTGGATGTTTGCTCTGTCCCGTCAGCAATTCTGTAAAAGGCAGCCGAGTGCGAGTCGGAAGTTGTGTTGCCGGATTCATTTATAAATGTAAAGCCCGCGGGCCGATTGGTGCCGGAATCCCACTGGACGGTGCTATTGCCGGCATCATTGCCAACAATGATTAAAAGTAGATCTCCAACATTTACGCCGACAGGTTTTACAAGTGTTATTGATGTTCCTGGGTTTTCTGTCGCGCCAGCAGTAAACCCGGCAACATAAGGTAGGCGCGTTAAATCAATACTATTTGGCGTGGTGGTTGAAACCCGAGTGTTTGTGGTGGTACCGGTTAAAAATTGGTCACCCGTAGTCTGAAACCAGTCCGCACTCCCAGAACTTTTATAGGTGTAGCTGATAGTGTCACTCAACATTCTTGAGCCAGACCAAGTTCCCCAGTGGCTTCCGCTGTTAGCCGAAGCTCTGGCGCGAATGTAGTAAGTTGCGCCGTCTGTTGTCGGAAGACCCAAAGAACCTGTTGTTTGGAGGTTATATTGAGTACCAGAAGAATAAGTGTTTGAAAATGTTTCCGTATATGAAGTGCCCAAAAAATCAGCTTGGGTGTTGAATTCAACCTGGAACCTGTCAAAGTTTCCGGTGTGCGTAGCAGAAACTCTGACAATTGGTGTGGTGTCATTCTGTCGGCTGTGACTAAAAGCAATCTGATTTGCCCCACCATCATCTTGATAAATTGTGGGCGCGCTTGGTGCGGCAATTTCTCTTGCGCGAATAAAAACACCAGGGCCCCGGTAGTTCGTCGGGGTGGCGCCGGCGCAAGTAGAAGACCACTGTGGTGCCGCCGAGCCTGTTCCAGAGTTTACTGGCGCATGCCAAAGTACACCGCCAATGTCGTTACCGGTTACTGAATCCGCTTCACCCGCTTCCGTTACTGTTCCAAAGGTAACTCCTGTTTGGGTCAAGGTGTGGGAGGAATATTGAGCAGTTGTTTGAATGTCGGTCGGAATAACTTCGGCGCCGATAATATAATCACCCGCGGTAACACCGGGATTCGCGCCAAAAGTAATTGAACAAGTACCGTCTCCAGATGTGTCTTCGCCTGTCGTGGTGGCAATGTCCCAACTACCCAGGGTGTTTGAAAGACGGAAGATGTTTGCCCAAGTGACATTGTCGTTTGTCAGCGGAATGGCAAGACGTTTGTCTCTTTCTGAACCATCAGCAACTTTCGCAAAAGCAAAAATATGCATATTTCCCGTATCAGTAGCTAGTGTCGTCCCATAACCACCCCCGGTGGTTGAGGCAATTCTTGTCCAGCCCGCTGGGTCCGTGGTGGCGCCTCTATTTTCAAGAGATGGCCTCATACCAAGTATTAAAATGAATAAATGCCCAGGCTCAATTAAGGATGCCGTAGAATAAACTGGACTGCTTTCACCTTGGGCCACACCCGTAGTATCAAGTGAGCTCCCCGAGACATAGGTAATGGTGGCGTTTGTTGTTTTTGGTAAGAAAACCAGAGCCACCAGAAAAGTTGCGATCAACCAAAACTTGGTTAATGGTTCTTTTTTTAGTCTATTTGAATTTCTGGGTTCGTTCGCACATATACCAGCCATCACACCAAATGTTTAATGACAATAACTAAATTGTACCACGGCAGAATTGTCGGCTAGCTAATTGCCAAAATATATGGGGATTTCTAGCGCATCATCGTGCTCTGGCAGGCCTGATGGATTATCCTTATTTAAAATTAGGTAGCCGCGATTGTTATAAGAATTAGGATCAAATTCAAATTCGATCGTCCCCTCAAACGGCACAAAGTCTGTCGTCATCCATTCTGAAGAGGTCATCGCGTAACCTTGAGCGATGATAAGTCCGTCCCAATTAACAAGTGTTACAGGAAAACTAGCTTCAAAAAACCAACTGCCTCTGGCTTCACCACGCACCACTAGCGGACTTGAAATGGTTTCGTTTGGGCGAGGTGAAGCTAGACGTATTAAGTCAGATTTTTCCAGTTCGTTGCCAATAAATTCTGTAAACGTCACCTCTGCGTGGCGACACTGCCTCGGATAGCTCTCCATCACTGGGTTGCCAGCTTCAATACACTCTTCAAAATTGGTTACGACAACTGGTTCTCGATTCGCTAGCCACCAAGCGAGGATGGCGAAACTCGTAACGAGCAAAACAATTATTAGTTTTTTCATAGTTCTTTTAGATATTTCCAGAATACTAGAGCGCCGACTATCACGGCGACAGCAGATGAGAGCAATACCGCGCCCGCGGCAACATCTTTCGTATCTCTGGCATGGGGGTGATACTCGGGAGAGACGAGTTCAGTATATTTTTCCAAGGCGGTGTTAAAAGCCTCAGTTACAAGCACCAGTCCGGCGGCAAAGATTACAAGCGTCCACTCGAGAGCTGTAATCTTGAAGTAAATACCGAAGATAATTACTGCGAGAAGAATTAGGAGCTCTATCCAGGCATTGTGTGTTGTTTTGAGAAATAAGCTTAGTCCGCGGATTGCATGAACAAAACTCTTTGCGCGTTTATAGAACGAGAATTCTTCCATGGATATGATTATAACCGAAATTGCTTTATAATTTAATTTATTAAAAGGGTAAAAAAATAAATATGAATAAGTGGCTTAGTTGCAAATGTGCGGATTCCTGGAAAGATTATGCGCCTCTGGTTCTAAGATTGGCGCTCGGTGCGGTTTTTGCGGCACACGGTTATCAGAAAGTTTTCACGCTAGGGCACGAGGGTGTTACTGGATTCTTAGGAAGTTTGGGTATTCCTCTTCCCTCTCTTATGGCCTACATCCTGTCGTATGGCGAGCTTGTCTTCGGTGTCTTCCTGATTATCGGCTTCCTCACTCACTGGGCAGCAAAGTTCGCGACGGTTGTAGCAATCGTGGCCTTCTTCACAGTTCACCTTAAAAAGGGCTTCTTCATTTCCGATGGTGGATATGAATTCATCATCCTTATCTTCGCCGCAGCGGTCTCCCTAATGATTACTGGCGCCGGCAAGTACTCCATAGACGCCAAACGTCAATCAAACCCACAAATGTAAAAAGAACCCCCGACTTCGTGTCGGGGGTTTCGTTTCCCAGTTTATTCGGACATTAAACGCGCTGTCACCTATCTCGTCGTGAAATAGGCGTAGGCCAGCTTTCCGTCCTCGAAAAATGCATTGAGAAACTTGTAGCGGATTCCGCGGTCACCCACACCCCAGGAGTCGATATAGATATCGACGTGTCCGTATCTGGCGGCGGTAAGCGCGTATTCGAGAACGCTCGAATGAAAATAGGACTTCAGGAAACGCATTACCTCTTCCGGTACTTCAAGTCCATAGTCGTCCTTTCTGTAATCCCAGAGAGCCTTCACCAGCGCCAGACGGCAATGGCGGTCGACAGCGGCGCGTCTCGACTCCTCGATCAATGTTTCGAGTTTTGGGCCCAGAAAGACTCGGTGGATGAGAAGAACAACGGCAATTGCCAAAACAGCCAAGAAAATGTTGAACGGAGTAAACATTAACCACCTCCAGGGTGTAGTCTGTGGCTAAATTACAACCCTAGAGGTATTTGGTCAAGCGCTAATCTCGGTACCAATTCTCAAGGATAACTTTAATCTTCGGGTTTCCTGTTTCTACTAGAGACTTAAACTTGGCAACATCCGAGAGTCCGTTTTCTCCTCGATAGTGATAGGGATAAACAAGATTCGGCTTGAAATCCAGCACCGCGTCTGCCGCTTCCTCTACGCTCATCGTATAGGGCAGATTCATTGGTATAAAGGCGATGTTAATGTCTTTAAGTTCTCTCATTTCTGGAATACCGGCGGTGTCCCCCGCTATGTAAATGCGCACATCGGATGCGCCGATAATGTAGCCGTTACCACGACCTTTTGTGTGCCTCGAGTCCGGCAGTTCTGGCAGGTTATACATCGGCAGGGCAAGAATTTTCAGTTCGCGATCGGTCAGGGTGTCGCCGTTGCCAAGAACCTTTGCCCGCCTGGCAAGATCCGGTGGCAAGAGTTGAAAGACTGCGTGTGGCACGACAAGAGTTGTCTCATCTCGCATTACGGAAGCAAGGGTGGAGGTGCTAAGGTGGTCTCCGTGAATGTCGGTGACAAGAATTATGTCGGCGTCAGGATAGCCAACAAATTTTTCAAACCCGCCAACCGGGTCGGTGTATATGGCCACATCGTTTAAAGTAATGATCGCTGTAGCGTGGTTTATCGGTATTACTCCTACCTGCGTAGCACCGGGTATTTCTTGCCCTGACTTATCACCCGTGAGGTCTGCTTTAAATAAGAAAAACCCTACAACCAGAAGTCCTATAAGCACTAGATAAAATATTTTCATAGTCTCTCAATTATACTACAAAAGTTGTGGTGTAAATAAATTTTAATTTATTTACTGACCTTAAAAGTCAAAACATAGCGTCGAGACTCCATAGATTCTTGCGAATTCGGTATGGGAGAGATGGCCTCAAGTGAGATGGTATAAACATCAAATTTTAATGCTGGTTTATCTGTTCCTATAGTGTAGGTCGCTTCTTCGGTGTTTGACTTCAGAACAAGCTCTGCGAGTAGTCGCCCTGCCTGGATACAGACGGCGTCAATAGGACACCGGCTGTCTTCAAGAATTTTATTTAAAGTTATAAGTAATCCAGACTTAAAGGCGGTTGCGCCAACCGCGAGAGTAACCATGTCCGCGTCAGCGAGTTCGTCTATGAACTCCACCTCCAGAAGATTGCCCTTTCTGAATTTTCCAGCCACCCTAACTTCTTTATTTATAAGAGTACCGATGACATTACTAACTCTCGAGAAACTAAGTGGTAAGGCGTAAGTTGTTTCGCCGGGAATATCTTCTGGCGCCTTAATCACTAAAACAAAGTCTCTCCCCTGTTGTTTCAGTTCGCCCTCAAAGGCCTCTTGGTTCGGGCAGGCGGCAAATTCGCAGTCAGGACCAGTCCTTCCGACGCCCGAACCGTCTGGGCAAATAAGTGCGTCAGCTGTACAGGCAATCTGGTTGTCGTCAAAACTGTCACGATTGACTAGAAAATAAACCAGACCAGCTAAGACTAAAAGTCCGAGAAGAAGATAAGCCCTTTTCATTGGAATTTAGAAAACTCTTTCGTTGTGAGCTTTCCAGCGTCGATAAAGGTGGTATGCGGAGGCTAGATATAGAGCGCCAACTATCCAGAGAAAGAGTTTTGCTGAAGTAATATTGAGCCCGATATTTGTTCTGAAGAGTCCTGCTATTCCAAGATTGAGTCCAGAAACGATCATCACAAAGAAGGCATACATATCAAGTTTTTCTTTCGCTCCGAAAAGCATTTTAGATTTTAGCCAGTTGAAAGCCAGATATCCGACGGCGAGACCAGAGATAATCCAAGATAAACCAAGTAGTGTTCCAACAAGGCCTGAGGGCAAAGGCAGAAAAGTAACAGGCGGAATTCCTCCTAAAAACAAAGCCAATGCTGCTACTACCAGTCTTACCTCTGACCAGAGAAATGCATATTTCTCCAATTTTTCAGGCGTTGTGTGTTCTTGAATGTTCATATTTATTTATTAATTTCACTAAATTTAACTCCTGTGGGTAGCGCGAATACCGACGCATCGGCTGCCCACATCTCACAATCATAATCCGCGACATCATCCGCGTTGAATGAACTGGGACTGGCGTCGTCGGTAGGGGTGTTCGTGGATTCGGTTTCCACGATTCGTGCCTTAAAACCCATGTTCGGCACGAAAGAAGTCCAGGTGTAGGCGTAGCCATCGCGGACGATAACATAGGAAGTCATGCTAAGACCTTTGGTTTGAGTCACGTATTCGCCCTTTATCATGCCGTCGTTGATGTAAGCAATACCTTTTGTGGTTGCACCTTCGGTTGTTTGTTCTATATCACACCTGTAGGAGCCGCCCTGTCTGACGAAGTCGCCAAACGACATTTTCCTATCATCGGTTTCCATAGACTCTTCGGAATCGTCGTCCATAGAACTATCTCCAATATCGTCCTTATTATCGTAATAAAAGTATCCCCCAGCTCCCAGTATTACCAATAGTGCTAAAGCAAGCCAGTGTGTTTTTGTCATTCGCTTAATTATCACACTGGTATAGCTTCTTTGCAAAGTATCTTTGGCGTTGCTAGACTGGCCCTTAGACTCTTAAACTTCGCTCTTTAAATTACGGATTAGATAAGGAGAGTTAAAATGTCCTCGCTTACCGAAACGCTCCTCTTCGGAGGACTCCTGGGGGCGCTTCCGTGGTGGGGATATCTCACTATCGGACTCGTCTTGACCCACTTCGTCGTCTTATCGGTCTCGCTCTACCTTCACAGGGTTGAGGCGCACTTCTCCGCAGAGATACGCCCGGGACTTGCTCTGATTTTCAGAACAATTTTCTGGCTCTCACAGACAAGTACCACGAAAGAGTGGGTGGCGGTGCATAGAAAACACCACGCCTACGTTGACACGGCCGATGATCCGCATTCTCCAAGGTTCCACAAACTTTGGAAAATGCTCTTTGCTACCGCCTATCGCAAGGAGTCCAAAAATAAGGAAACGGTGCGACTTTACGGTCGTGGCACGCCCGAAGACTGGATGGAGAGAAATGTCTTCACAAGGTTCAGGAGATTCGGCGTGGTTGTCCTTGCTCTCATTCTCGTCTCGATCTTTGGTCTCAAGTGGGGTGCCGTTCTCTGGCTCGCCCAGGTAACATACCTCCCCATTGTCGCCTCTTTCGGAGTCAATGGTTTGGGCCACCTTATCGGCTATCGCAATGCGGAAACCGGAGACAACTCGAGAAACGTTCTACCATTCGACTTTCTGGCCTGCGGAGAGTTCCTGCACAACAACCACCACACCGATCCTCGTTCGGCGAAATTCTCATTTCGCAAATGGGAGTTTGACCTCGGCTACGGCTGGCTCAAACTTTTCGAAAAGTTTGGGTGTGCTAAAATCAAGTGGGTTCGCCGCTCGCTGGTTCAAAGCGGGGCGGTCTGATCGCTGTTCTTCACCGACCTGATATCCTCCCTCCCCTGGGACCTTCAGGTCTGCTTGAAGTCACCCTTCAGGAGCTTCAAGCCTTCGCCCCGGTGCTTTGCGCCGGGGCTTTTTTATAAGAAAAGCCGCACGAACTTAGTGCCTCGTGCGGTCTTTAAAAAAGTCTTCGAGTCTATCAACCAGAGTCGACACGTCCTCGGGAGTTAGGCCGAGCTTGTCGTATGCCTTGCGAGCCTCCGCTAAAGAAATTTTGTCATCTACCTCAGCCTGGCAGATGCAGTTGAAAACAAGGAGCTGTGCCTGTTTAAGTTCGTTTCGTTTGAGAAGAAACCCGAGTGCAACGATTTCTCCCTCATCTTTGAGATACTTGGCGCCGAGTTCAATTAGTACTTCCCTGTTAGGTTCCTTCAATGCGTGCCTCCAGTTCTGGAAATAGGTTGAACTCCCTTATGGCCACTCCGAGAAAAAACATAAGAACTAAAACCACAATGAAGGTCAAAAGTTTGGCCTTCCTACTCATTTTCTGGAGTGTATCTTCAAGCCAAGAGCTACTTTCGGATTCCGAGCTGTTTCTCACTTCGCACCTCCTTTGTCCTTGAGTTATATTATTGAAAAGGTTACAAAATGCAAATGAAAACCGCCCGCAAGAATTTTATCTTGACGAGCGGTTAAAGTGTATCGGCGCAGCTCTCTGTCTTATTTCGCAAGCTTCATCTCTAGTGAAGCCAAGAAGTTTGTAGTCTTCTTCTGCTTCCTGGTAGTCTACGTCGCCCTGCGCGAGAGAAAAGTCGATCGCACGAAGCAGGCAGGATCTGACGGTGTAAAAGTCACCGTGGGCAAGAAGTCTTTTGGCCGATGGGCGTGTTTCTGGAGTAAGATATTTTGACGCAAGAGATAAAAGCAGGTCTTCGTCATCCATACCTCACCTCTCCCACGGCAAGCTGGTTTCGTCTTGCCTGTTTCTTGAATTGTTGGGACACTTGCCGAATGGATCCAGGTGTCGAGGGCCGCCAAAACGATACTTCCCCACCCAACATCCGCAAAGAAGCTGGCAATCCATGTTGTGGGGATAGGCGCTGTAGTCGTGTCCGCCCCTCTCCTCGTCAAGGATTTTGCGCTCCATATCGCCTCCTTTTTGTAATACAAGTCCAGAAGTTATATTAGCCACACCAAGCAGAAAAGCAAATAAAAAGAAAAGTCCGACAATTTTGTCGGACTTAGTGTTGCAAAACTGATCGCCTTAGGAGACGCTGATTAGCCGAATCTTTGATTTCGGATTCTTGGGGCACCGGCCGAAAGGGTGGATCCAGTTGGGTCCGCCGAAGTGGTTGTCGAGAAGCCAGCAGCCGCAGCCAAACTTGCAGGAGCAAGTGAGCTCGTCGTAGTCGTGCCCGCACTTTTTCGAACTCAGCGGCTTCTGAAGGACCAGTGGGAAATTAAGCATCGCCAATCTCTCCCCATAGTTAAGAACAAATCTTCGGGATATATTAGCCGAGAATTATTAAAAAGCAACTGGGTTATCTGAATACCACGGAACCGGAATCAAATTTAAGATCAAGAATAAGCTCACCCCTTGAGGTGAAGTGGTATCCTGTAGTGTTAGAGAGAAGTGTGACAAACTCCGATTCTTGCGAAGCCTCGCAATACATTAATGTTGAAACCATTTCGGAAAAGGTGATTTTCTCACCAGAGACGGCATAATCTCCTCCGATACCGTTGCAGTCTGTCGTCGCAGAAAAATTACCATTACCGTCAAAGGAGAGTGTGAATGCCCCGACCTTATTCGGTTTTATTGTTTTACCGTCGTTGTAGAGAGCAGACTGCCAAACCCACTTTTTCATCCCTAAACTCATCTTCTTTGGATCGGCCTCTCCTTCAAAATTATCGACGACAAGCGGTTTCGGGCGGAGATAATGTTCCGCTGACTCGCAGGGCACAATACGACCTTCCTCGGTTAGGATTCCCTTAACTTCTATTTCGTCACCGTTTTTGAAAAGCGAAACATCGCCGATATTATTTGCCTGATAAGCCGCGCAGAGTGGTAAACCCATAGAAGGCACGGCAATGGTAAAGAGTTCTCCAGAAACATCGAGAGTTAGAAGATGCGGTCCATCAAAGGCAACCTCACTCGTGTCGACAGAAAGGATTCTGCCAGATTTCTCCACGGTTATTCCAGTAAGTGTGTCCTCTCCCATCTCGTCCCTAAAAACAAAAAAGCCAGAAACCGCCACGAAGACGAGTATTAGAACAACAAGTAGTTTTCCTTTCGTATTCATATCCTTATCCTACAATAGACGAGCGAAAACGCTTAGTCTTTCTTAGCTACGCATTAACTTCAACCCTGAAGCCGCCGTAAGCCATTTTCTTCATATCAAACGGCATTTGGGCCATGGCTTCTTTTTTTGAAAGCTTTTTCTTTTTATGCCATTCGATCATCTCTTTTTCAACCGCCTTATTGACTCTGTCGCGCTGTTTCTTGTCACGGTATACAATATAGGAAAACCACACTTCTTCATTTTTCTTAACTTTAGCCAGTTTAGGAAAGGTTAGGGTGATCCACTTCGGATTCGGGTGATCCAGGCGACATTCTTTATAATCAAGCGCGCCGCGCTTGAGCCAAGAGTGTTTCGCTTCCTCTGCCATCTTTTTGTAGGCGGTGCGTTTTGCTCTCGGCACAACAAGCACAAACCCATCAACATATGTTCCTTTATTTTTTGTTTTCATATCTTTATCTTACACTGTTATATATTAGTGTCTAAAAAATTTTTAAGTTCGTCTAGATTCTTTTTACTGTCGTCGTAGAGATATGTCTTTATACCCACAGATTGAGCACTTTTAATCGCGTCTATGTTGTGCTCGAAGTAGACAACTTCGCTAGCTTCTAAATTAAGTTTAGAGAGCATGGTTCTATAATATTCGGGGTCGGTCTTTTCGGGGTTATGTTTAAGAGTGAAAACTTCATAAGGAGCTTTATCCAAACCAAATTTTTTAAATTGTTTATCGTCAGCGCCAGTTAAAAGGATTTTTTTATTCGGGTAAGTTTCTAATAAATCATACATTGCTTTAAAGACATGTCCGTCTTCAGAGATAAGACAAAATATTGCGTCAACTAAAATTAATCGTTTTTTCATTCTTTATTCTCATTCTACACGAAAAAGAAAAGACCGATAAAATTTCATCGGTCTTTGATGTGGGAAACTCATGGCATAATGATCTCGCCTTGCGGATTTATTCTGTTTCGAGGATTCTTGGGGCACTTGCCGAAGTGATCTCTGTCGTTCGGCAGGTTGTTGGGAGTACCGTGGCCGAGAACACAACCACAACCAAACGAACAGTACCAGCAGCCGAAGCCGGCGCTAACATATTCGTGCCCACCGTCTTCCGTATCCAGAAGTTCGTGCTTTAGTATCTGCAAGAAACACCTCCTTTCTGCTAGATACTCTACTTATTAATATACGGAAAGCAAACCGAGATTTTCTTCCTAGTCTTAGAGGGAAAGAAAAAACTCTCCGTTCTTCGCCCTATTTATTTCAATTTTGGGCTTTTTCTTCAATTTGATTATTTCTACTTAACGAATTTCAGATTCTTCACAGTGGCGCCGCGTTCGGTCATCTGGGCTTGGACAAAGACTTTTGTTGCCTCTTTGAATTCGGCTTGCTTACATACGGCTTTCTTCCCATCTAGACTCGTGCACTGACTTTGAGCATCAAACAGGAGTGGTACAACATTTCCCTTTACACCGCTGTCTTCAAACACCAGGTGCCACTTCGTCGGGTCAAACGGCTTCGGAATTGAGCCCTTAAGGAGAAAGCCTTCTTTCTCAAAGCTAAATTCGCGTTGAGGCGGAATATCGCCTTTAGAACATTCAATCTTATCTATAAACCAGCCACCATCGAGCTTCGCGAGTGTTACTATCGCCGCTTCAGTTGCATTCTTTTCCCTAGACATAACGAGAAGCTGCGCGGCGCCATCCGTTTCAAAGACTCGTGAGGTTGTAATCTTCTCTGGTGTTTTCGTCTGACATAGGACGGGGTCGGGAGAGGCGTCCGCAGTACTCTCCTTTGCCAGGCGATCTCGAAGTTCCTTACTCAAGAGTAACGACTTGATTAGGGTCACCCTATTTGGATCGGCGGTGGTCGGCTCCTTAACCGCAGTAAGCCACTGGTCATAGAAGGTGCCAACGGTATCTACTGCATCCAGGGTTGATACCTGCTGCCCACCGGAACCACCCCCGCCTCTAGAGAAACCCCAGATAAGCCCCCCGATAGCCAATAAAACTACAACAATTAAGATTAATCTTTTTTTATTCATATATTTTATTGCTCTAAGGATACCATTGAAATAAATTCAGTCTAGCCGATGGCCTTGTTTATTGACATGACCTCTATCAAGGCGCCCGGAATACTGAAGTGTGGATGATCCTTGAATAAGCTCGCGGCTGCTTCTAGAGATTCTGCCTCTACAAACGAATACATCATGAGGTCATTGCGCGCATCCTCGGCGCCTTTAGATGTTATTCGTTTCGGCTTGCCGACACCAGCAGTTTCCTTTAGAGAGTTTTTGTGTTTGGCCATCCAGGCATTCCACTCCGATTGCATCTGAAGTTCCTGAGCTTTCCTTTCGGCTTCCGGTAACTTCATCCATTGGTCAAGCCCCGTATGCGGCATCTGATAAGTGACAAGAAATTTCATGTGGATTCTAGTATACCACAGTTGCTGCGGGACTTGGACTCGAACCAAGATACTCGCCTCCAAAGGGCGATGTCCTACCATTAGACGATCCCGCAATACACTAACTCTGCCCGATAGAGTCCGCCAGTGCAAGTTCAAGCGCAAGCTCGGGAATGGAGGTGCGCCCCGAGTCTTCGTAGGCAGTGATGAAGCGAAGAAGTGTCTCGGCGGTTAAATCCTTCCCCGCCTTCTCGGCGAGCGTTTTCAGGAACTTAAAGTCGTCTTCACTCGTCTCTTCTTCCACATATTCGTCCATACCCGCCTTCAAGCGAATTAAGAAAAGAAGGCGCATGCGTTCCAAAATAAGTTTGGCAAAGAGTTTCATGTCGACATTCGCCTCTCCCGCTCTTTGCACCGCCTTTAATCCTTTCTCCAAGTTTTTCTCCACGACTGCCGAGAGGACATCGCGTACCAGTTCCGCCCTAGGCGCTCCAGTCAGTTTCTCCACCTCCTCTCGAGTAATCTTTTTGTCTTTTGTTGAGGATAAAATTTTCTCTAATATTCCATGCACGTCGCGAAAAGAGCCGTCGCCGAGAAGAGCAACAAGCTCGGCCGCCTCTTTTTCCAGGCTAAAACCCTCTTTTTTACTGACTGCGAGAGCAAAATCTTTGAGCGTTGCCTGATTTGGCTGTTTAAATCTGAAGGTCTGGCACCTGGAGATAACCGTATCGGGCACCTTTTCAAGCTCCGTTGTGGCGAAGACAAAGACAACATGCTTGGGCGGTTCTTCCAGAGTTTTAAGAAACGCGTTCCAGGCCTCCTTTGTGAGCATGTGTGTCTCATCTATGATGTAGACCTTGTATTTGGATTCAAATGGTAGAGTGCTCACCGACTCGCGGATTTCTCGGACATCGTCTATGCCTCGATTCGAAGCGGCATCCATCTCGACTAGGTCAGGACCCGAGGTGCCGATTTCCTTCGCCAGAATTCTTGCGACAGAAGTTTTTCCTGTACCTCTAGGGCCGGAGAAGAGATAGGCATGCGCGACATTTCCGAGCTTTAGAGCACCTTCAAGAACTTTAACAATATGATCCTGCCCGATAACATCATCGAAGTTTTGCGGTCTATACCTTCTATAGAGCACAGCGGAGGATTCTTCCGATTTTTTCATAGACACAAGTATATCTTATTTTAGAAGATACTCGCCAACAATCGTCTCCACTTCGCCGGCACTCGCCGTCTCCATTAACCGAGCGCGAAGCTCTACCGCGCCGCCAAAGCCCGAGACATACGCCTTAAAATGTTTTTTCATAATGGCAAAGCTTTTGGTATCGCCCAAAAATTGTTCAAAAAGTTTCGTGTGCTCTACGAGTACCCTCAGTTTTTCCTCAGTCGTTGGCAGGTGGCCGGAAAAAAGCCAAGGATTGCCGAAAATAGCTCTTCCGAGCATAACACCGTCGCAGCCTGTTTCTTCGACCCTTCTTCTCGCCTCTTCCAAGTTTTCTACATCACCGTTTCCAAATATAAGTGTCTTCGCTCCCGCCTCATTTCTTATTTCTACGGCTCTTTTGACAAATTCCCAACGCGCAGAAACCTTTGACATCTCTTTCCTCGTTCGCGCATGGATTGTCACGACCGCGGGATCCTCTTTAAGCACCTCCGAAAGCCAAGTATCGAGTTCCGGCTTGTTGTAGCCGGTACGGGTTTTTAAAGAAACCGGCAGACCTGCCGCGCCCTCTTTAGCGGCGCGAATAAGAGCTCTTGCGACTTTGGCATTTTTCATAAGCTGTGCACCGGCCCCTTGTTTTTCTATCGTTCTATCGGGACAGCCCATGTTTATGTCAACACCGTCGAAACCGAGTTTGACTGCAAGCTCTGCCGCAGTCTTCATGTGCTCCGGAGAGGAAGTAAAGAATTGCGCTACAATCGGATGCTCGGCTTCTGAATACTCCAAATCTTTTAAAAGCTTCTTTCTCCCACCCTCTGGCGCAAGCGCCAGACCGTCAGCCGAGACGAATTCGGTCCAGAAAACGTCTGGTTTGCCGTACTTGGCAATAACCGCACGGAAAGCAGGGTCCGTGACATTCGCCATAGGTGCCAGTACAAAGACTGGTTTCTTTAGTTTTTCCCAGAAATTACTCAAAATCCTTATCGCTTAATTCCACCGTTGAGCCGCTAGAGAGCTCGCCGGAAATCATTTTCTTGGCGATAATCTGCTCCACCGTTTCCTGAATAGCGCGATTAAGCGGGCGGGCGCCAAACTTTGGATCGGTTCCTTTCCTGACAAGGAAATTTATTAGAGCCTCGTTAGTCTTCAAAGTAATACCTTTTTCCTTAAGGCGTGTTTCAAGACTCTTTAACATTTTTTTAGAAACTTCTTTTAGATGTGCCTTACTGAGCGGATGGAAAAGGATAACACCGTCAAAACGGTTTAAAAGCTCCGGTTTAAACATGCCACTAGAAATAATTTCGTTCATAATCGTATCTTTGGCACCCGAGAGATCTTTGTGTGTCTTCAAGTATTCGAAAATTATGTCGCTACCGGCGTTTGAGGTGGCAACTATCACGACATTTCTGACACTTACCTTCTCAGAGCGCATATCGGAAAAGATTCCTTCGTCTATAATCTGAAGGAAGAGATCAAGAACCTTCGGCGCCGTTTTTTCAAATTCGTCTAAGAGAAGGACGCCATACGGATTCTCGCGCAGAAGGGAGACAAGTGTCCCAGGAGTATTTGATTCAAAGGAACCAATGAGACGGTTCAGAGAATCCGCCGAGTTGTATTCCGACATATCAAGGCGTAGAAATTTTGCTTTGTCGCCGAAGAATACTTCACCAAGAGCCTTCGCCGTCTCGGTCTTGCCCACGCCCGTAGGACCCAAGAAAAGAAATGAACCCATAGGTCGCATGGGGTTTGCGATGCCGGAACGAGCGCGGCGGATAGCATCGGCAACCGCCTTGACAGCTTCTTCCTGTCCGACAATTTTTGATTTTAGCAGTGCTTCTAGATTCAAGAGCTTGTCCTTCTCTGCCTCACTTACCTTTCCCGTTGGAATACCGGTTTTTGACCTTACGGCAGAGAGAACATCCTCTTTATATAGGGTAAATTTTTTTGCCTTACTCGCCGAAGCCGCAGCTTCGACCAGAAGATCAGAAGCAGCATCCGCTAGCGGACGATCAACGAAGTACTTCTTGGCAGACATAATGGCTTCGGCAACGGCTGGATAAGTTATGAGAGCGCCAAGCTCTTTTTCCAAGCGCAGTACTTCAGTTTTTAGAATCCCGACCAAGTGATTCTCGTCTATAGGATGAACCGCCACCTTCTCAAATTGTTGTTTTATGTCGCCGATATTTTCAAGATTTTTTTCGTATTCGTCACTATTAGAAACACCCACTATCTGGAGCTTTGAGGAAGATACAAATGGGCTCAAAACGGAGATCACGGAAATACCATAGCGATTGCCCGCTTCCAGAAATTTAGAAAAGTTCGGTATAACGAAAATGACATTGCCGGCACGCTCCGATTCTCTTAAAACCTTCAACAGTTCACGCTCAAAGACTTCTGCATTGTCCGTTGAGGCAGCTAAAAGCGATGGTTCAAAAACCCATATTTCTTTGTCCTCAAGCGCCCTTGCCGCCTCACCCTTCTCCATCATTCGATGCAGTTCTTCGAGGACCTCCATCTTGCCCGAACCGTCTTCTCCGACAAGAATGGCGTTCGCCCCCGAAGAGCGAGAGAGAATAATTTCAAGAAGCTTTGCTTCTTCGGCGTGCAATCCGTCGCTTGAAACGGTGGTTGAAACGCGCAGAGGTCTTGAGTATTTTGCAAGAGAATAAGACTTGCCGTACGACCAACTACGGCCCACCGGGTGTACTTTAAGAAGGTTTTCTCTCGACCACCAGCGTCTTAGTTTTGCTTCCTCAAATAATACAGAGGCACTCCAGCTTCCGGCGCCAAGGAAATCTTCTTCGGTTATGTTGTGGGAGAGAATAAATTTTCTGAATTCGGTATCCGCAGCGAGAAGCGCCGAAAGATAAGCTCTAAAAACGGCACGCTTATCGGTAAGTATAATTTTGTCTGTGGAGACCTTTGTTTTTCTTTCCTTGAGAAATTTATTTATTTCCGCAGAACTTATGCCAGACCGTGAGAGAATTTCCCTACCAAGAATTGAGTTCACGAAGCCCTTCGTCACATCCTGCTCTCTTGTGTTGAAAACAATCAGGGCGAGTTCCAGGCCGAATCGGCCCGCCTGTCTCGAGCGTTTGAAATAATGTGAATAGTGGAAACAGTCCAAAAGGAAAAGAAATAGCCAGAGTGAGATTGAAAGATAAAGCATCCCTTCCGTTCGACTACTTGAGCCGACAAGAGAATCGCTAGACTGCAGTAGGGTTACAAAAAATGAGGCAACAACGAGGAAGGATAGTACGCTCTTCAAAACACTTCGTAACTTAGAAGGAAAGGCGCTCTCCAGGGCAAAGACGGGTTTCCAGGGCGAAAGTATTCTTTTTAACTCTTGAAAATTCATACGAGAAGTGAAATGCCTTGGATAAAAAGAGAGACGATAATAAGAGGTGCCAGTGTCCAGAGAATAAACGCCGAAAGACCAAGAAGAAAGACTACTACTAAAGCCAGAAGGCCAGAGATAATAACAAAGGTGCGCATGACAAAACCCACCAAGCGCATCATTGTATTTACTACCAAAGTTTCAAGAAACGCCTCGAGATCAAAACTCTTTTTATAATCTTCGTTTAAACGGCCCAAGGGCGAGAACCAAGTCTTGAAAAGAAGTTTCAAGGAAAAAATATGCAAGATGAAGATAAGAGAGTTCTGCCAATTGCGATAAAGGTCGGCGAATGCTTCGGAATAGTGCCATCTTATATAGAGAAACGGAAGGTAGATTGTCTGCATTTGCTTTAAATTGTATCACCTCCTAAAGCGGTAAAAAACTTTGTCCTCTACTCTTAAGTCTAAATACCGAATTTTATCCAAAAAATCTTTTTGTGACCTTATTGATTCTTCCGAAAGAAAGGCGGAAAGGTTGGTGTAGATATTCTCTAAACTAAATTCTTTTCGCCATAATATTCGCACACCCTTATCTGTTAGAAGCGTATAGCCGTCATCAGCTATCTCAAGCGCTTTGGCACGAATATCGAGATCCACCAAGCGATCTATAAAATCGGAAAGAGCCCTAAATTCTTCAGGCAATACTAGACTCTCGCCTATCGGCTCGGTAATAAAATTTTCGGTGCCAAAAATAAAATAAGATGGACCGGAAAAAGCCGGAGCACGGGCAAAAATCAGAGCCTCGCTGTCAAGAAAAAAGCAGTTTGTACCATCTGATTCAAGTGCGTTAGGGCAGTAAAGTGCTCTGGGCAGTCTTTCTTCCACCGAAATAACAAGAGATTCAGCTTCTACATCAAGCTCAACATCTTTTAATCTTTTAAAATTTTCGGTCAGGATCGATTTGATTTCGGAGCGTGGATATACCAAAATATTGGCTCTTGGAATAAGCCAAAAATAATATCCGTCGAGAAGTGTCGTAACTTTTTCTACCATGTCACTGCGATCGACAATATCTTTCCCTGTTACCACTACCTCGGATATAAGAAAGTCCGGTTGGCGAGAGAGGTAGCCCAGGCTCCAGACAGAGGTGACAAGCAGAGCCAGAAAAAGGGAAAACTTTAATAATTTTTTTCTTTTCTTCTTTTTATAGAGTTTAGAGGAATTAAGAACCTTGCCCGATGAGACGATTTTCATTTCTCATTTCTTTATTATCGAGAGCCCATTCATGTACGGCCTAAGTGCTTCCGGAATCCTGACTGAGCCGTCGGCTTCTTGAAAATTTTCCACAAGGGAGACCAGGATCCTCGGCGTTGGAATAGCCGTCGCGTTTAAGGAGTGAACATACTTAATTTTGCCGTCCGCATCTCGGTAGCGTGTGTTGAAGCGCCTGGTCTGGAAGTCATGATAATAAGAGGCGCTCGCAATCTCACGGTACTTGCCTTCTTTTGGCACCCAAAGCTCGGTGTCATAACTTTTCACGTGGGCACCCTTAAGGTCCCCTGTGGAAATGACAACCTGCTGATACGGAATGCCAAGTGATTCAATGAATTCCTCTGTGTTTCTGTTGAGCTCTTCGTGATACTTCACCGACTCTTCGTGGCTTGCCTCGCAGAGAATAAGCTGCTCAAGTTTGAAAAACTCGTGAACGCGGATAAGACCTTTAACATCTTTCGAATAACTTCCAGCCTCCCTTCGGAAACATGGTGAAAAGGCAAGATAACGTAGGGGCAGATCTTTTTTTTCTAAAATTTCTTCGGCATGATACGCCATCATCGGTATTTCAGCGGTACCGGCAAGATACTGATCATCCTGAGTTTGGAAAATATCTTCGGCGCCACCGGGGAGGTGTCCGGTACCGTAGAGAAAATTTTTATGGACAATTACCGGCGGGATAAATAGGTTGAAACCCTTGCTGAGAAAAAAGTCGCGTGAGTAATTCCAAATGGCCCAGGAGAGCATGGCACCAGAATTCTTCAGAAAATAACCACGGAAACCATGCACCTTGGCACCACGCTCAAGGTCTATCATGTTAAGAGCCGTCATGAGCTCAATGTGATCCTTTGGCTCAAAATTAAATTCCGGTTTTTTACCCCAGGTCTTAAGAACCTTGTTGTCCGCCTCGGTTTTCCCTTCTGGCACGGTGGCATCCGGAATATTCGGCACCTCGAGCATAAGGGCGCGCCATTCTTTGAGAACTGTTTCAAGCTCTTTCTCTTCCTTCTCAAGAGAAGTTTTGAGTGTTTTCATTTTTTCAAGAATTTTTTCACGCTCCTTGGAATCTGCTTTAACTATGGCGTTATTGGCAACTTTCTGTTCGGCACGTTTTTCCTCTGTTGTTAAAAGTAGCGACCTTCTTTTATCATCAATTTCAATCAGCCGATCTAGATCAAATTTAATACCCTTAAGCTGGGCGGCTCTCTCGATGAGTTTTGTATTCTCCCTGATAAACTTTATGTCGAGCATTTGCTATACAATATATCACAATGATTAAAGAGCTTTCTTCACAAGAATTACCATCCATCCTTAAAGAAATACCAGACCCGCCCACTCGTCTCCGATACGAAGGTGCGCTGCCGAAGATTAATAATAAAATGCTTGCTGTTATTGGCTCAAGAAAGTTTACGGCCTACGGCAGAGAAGCGTGTGAATCAATTATTTCTGGGCTTGCCGGCTACCCAGTAACAATAGTCTCTGGATTGGCTCTCGGTATAGACTCTATTGCCCACCGCGCGGCGCTTCGCGCAGGACTTCAGACTGTTGCCATCCCTGGCTCTGGGCTCGACCGTAAAGTGCTTCATCCACACTCACACGTAGGTCTAGCAAACGAAATCGTGGAAGCGGGTGGATGTCTGATGTCCGAGTACGATGACACTATGCCTGCCGGTGCTTGGGCTTTTCCCAGAAGAAACAGAATTATGGCGGGACTCTGCCACGCTACCCTTGTTATAGAAGCCGAAAGAAAATCTGGCACACTTATCACTTCGCGTCTGGCAACCGAATATAATAGAGAAGTAGGTGCGGTCCCCGGGCCAATCGATTCCCCCACTTCCGATGGTCCGCACATGCTTATTCGCCTTGGCGCTACGCTAGTTCGCGACGCAAACGACTGCCTTGAGCTTCTTGGGCTTGAGCCAAAGATAAACCCAGCCCTCGACGAGATTGAAGGACTATCGGAGACCGAGAAAATTTTTATAAAGCTTCTTGAGAATCCGCGCTCGCGTGACGAGCTTGTGCGGCTCTCTGGGTTCGACACGGGAACAGCTAGCGCCACCCTTTCGCTTCTTGAAATTAAAGGACTTATCAAAGAAGAGATGGGTGAGGTGCATAAAAATTTCTAACAATAAGTTTGCAAAGAAAAAGTTTCTATAGTACTAATTGAGTCTAATGAAACTTTTGATAGTGGAGTCGCCGTCAAAGGCGAAGACTATAGAAAAATATCTTGGGAAAGAATTCCGTGTCGTGGCATCTGTCGGCCACATACGCGATTTGCCCAAGTCGAATAAGAAAGCGATAGATATCGCTAAAGGATTTGTGCCGCACTATGAGGTCGTTAAAGGAAAGGAGAAAGTAATTTCAGAAATTAAAACACTCGTTAAGAAGGCGGATGAGGTTCTCCTTGCCACAGACCCAGACCGCGAGGGTGAGGCCATAGCTTGGCACGTCAAGGAGGCGGTAGGGTTAAAAAAACCTAAACGCATCGTCTTTTATGAGATTACTAAAGAGGCGGTTGAAGAGGCGCTGGAGCGCCCTAGGAGCATAGATGATCAGTTGCGCGAGGCACAAGAAGCAAGGCGAGTTCTCGACCGCCTTGTGGGTTACGATCTCTCGGGACTTATCTGGAAAAAAGTGCGCTATGGTCTTTCTGCCGGCAGAGTACAATCTCCCGCCCTCCGTATCATCATGGAGCGGGAGCGCGAGATTCGTGCTTTTGAGCCCATTACATTCTGGCGAGTCATGGCGGAACTTGAAGATAAGTCGGGCAACAAACTTCTCTTTCTCTGTTCTAAAGAACCGACCGATAAAAATGAAGTTGAACAAATTCTTGAAAATGCCAAGAAAAACAATTGGCAAGTAACAGACGTTAAAGAAACCGAGGTCTCGCGCGCCGCCCGAGCACCATTTATCACCTCTACTCTTCAGCAAACCGCAAGCTCACGTCTGGGCTTCGCGCCTTCTTACACTATGAGCCTGGCGCAAAAACTTTATGAAGCGGGTCATATTTCCTATATGCGCACCGATTCGACAAATCTCGGAAGCGCAGCACGAAAAGATATTGAAAATGTGGTGGGAAAAAAATTTGGAGACGATTATTTTCAATCGAATGTCTTTGCAAAAAAATCTAAAAACGCGCAAGAAGCCCATGAAGCTATAAGGCCGACGCATGTCTCTGTGGAAACGGCTGGACACTCGGACGCGGAGAAGAAACTCTACCGCCTTATCTGGCAGAGAACTATTTCAAGTCAAATGAAGCCAGCGAAAGTAATGCGCACAAGAGTTCTGGCTAACGTTTCCGGCTCAGACCTGCCAGACTTTGCTCTAAACGGATCACGGGTGCTCTTCGACGGCTGGCTTAAGGCTGACCCCGATTCGGCAAGCGAAGATGTCGTCCTGCCAAAACTCGCTCTTGGAGATTCGCTCAAATTTATTAAAATCTCCTCCGAAGAAAAGCAGACGGAGCCCCCAGCGCGCTACTCGGAGGCGGGGCTTATCAAGGAGTTGGAGAAACGAGGAATAGGACGACCTTCGACATATGCCTCTATTATAAAAACCCTGGAGGATCGTGGGTATATAGCCAAAATTTCTAAGGCGCTCCATCCAACAGACACTGGCGACGTGGTCAGTTCATTTCTCGAGGAACATTTCCCTACCTACATCAGCGACTCTTTCACCGCTGAAATGGAAAATGAACTGGACGAAATAGCCGAAGGAAAGCGTTCTTATAAAAAAACTTTGGCAGATTTTTACAAACCTTTTGAGCTTGCGGTAAAGTCGAAAGAGGAAATAGAAAAAATAACCAACCTGGGCAAGGCTCATTCCGACTTCAGGTGTCCGCTCTGCGGCGGCGATATGATTATAAAACTTGGCAGAAACGGCAAATTTTTATCGTGTGAAAAGTTCCCCGAGTGTTCCGGTGCCCGTACTATTGAGGGCAAGGAGCTTGCGGGACCTAAGGATACGGGAGAACTTTGTCCGAAATGTGGCAAGGGTAATCTTGTGGCCAGAGAGGGTAGATTTGGTATGTTTATCGCCTGTTCTCAGTTCCCAAAGTGTAAGTTTGTCAAAAAGGATGAAGAACAAGAAAAAGCAAATTCTACGGGAGTGGTGTGCCCAGAATGTAAAAAAGGCTTCCTTACGGAAAGGCGCGGAAGGTTTGGTGTATTCTATAGTTGTTCGAGTTATCCTGACTGCAAGTTTGCTATAAAGGCGCGACCGACCGGAGAAGTTTGCGACCTCTGCGGTTCCCTCATGATGGAGGGTACAAAAACTATCCCCGAGAGATGTTCTAACAAACAATGCCAAAACCACAATCCACACAAAAAAGAGAAGAAATAGATTTCCTCGCTGAAATCACGAGGAGTATGGCCGACCCATCTCCGAGAGATGTAGAGCTTGTCAGAAAGGCGCTTCGCTTTGTCGAAGAGGTAAATGCTGGCAAAGAAAGGTTTTCCGGAGAACCAAACATTGTGCACCTGGCAGAAACCGCATTAATTCTCGCGGAGCTGGGCGGGAGCGCCGTAACCGTTGCGGCAGGACTTTTGCACGACATTTTAGAGGATTCGGGTATTAAAAGAGAGGTTGTCTCAAAAGAGTTCGGGGATGAGATTGTTTTTCTTATAGAGGGAACTGCGAAACTCGGGGCACTTAAATATAAAGGTGCCGATAGACACAACGAGAGTCTCCGAAAACTTTTTGTCGCTATATCAGAAGACATTCGGGTTTTACTCGTAAAACTTGCCTGCCGACTTCATAACATGAGAACGCTTGTCCACGTGCCGAAAGAGAAGCAAGAGCGACTGGCTCACGAGACCCTTGAGATATACGCGCCTATCGCCTATCGCCTTGGTATCAGGAAAATCAATCGAGAATTGGAAGATCTATCGTTCCCGTATGTTTACCCTAAGGAGTTTGAGGCGATGAAAAAAATTCTGAAAGAGAGGCATCTGGACAGAAGTGAGGCTCTGGAAAAATTTTCACGCTCGGTCAAAAAAGCACTTGCCAAAGAAGGTCTTACCAGCATAAAAACGGAATATCGAGTCAAGGGACTTTATAGTCTCTATAAAAAATATTTGCGCTATGACAAAGACCTTGAAAAAATCTACGACCTTAACGCCATGCGTATTCTTGTTGATTCCGTAGGTGATTGCTACAGAGTATTGGGGACAATTCACGCGCGCTGGAAACCTCTGCCGGGTCGCATTAAGGACTATATCTCGAATCCGAAACTTAATGGTTACCAGGCACTTCACACCACCGTCTTCACGGGAGACGGCAATATTGTTGAGATGCAGATTAAAACTCATGATATGCATAAGTATTCCGAGTATGGAGTTGCCTCACACCTTTCTTATAAAAGCGGTAGCCAGAACAAGGATGTGCTCGCCTGGGTGCACGCGTTACTGCCGGAACAAGGCGGCATAAACATCGCTAGTAGAAACGATATTCCTCACTGGATTAGAGAACTTGCCCACTACGAAGAGCCGTCAAAGAACTATAAAATTTTCAGAGAGGGGCTTAAAAGTGATTTTTTCAGCCATAGGATTTTCGTCTTTTCCCCTAAGGGCGATGTCGTGGATCTACCGATAGATTCTACCCCGATAGATTTCGCCTACTATATCCATTCCGATATTGGAAATAAAATGTCCGGTGCCAAAATAAATGGTAAGCTTGTCTCTCTTGAAACAAAGTTACGAAACGGCGATATCGTTCATATCGAAACTAGAGAAAGCGCAAAGCCGAATCGAAAGTGGCTCGACATGGCAAAAACTTCTCTAGCTCGACGCCACATCAGACACAAACTTAGCGAACTCACTAAAGACTCAAAAAACTAAATACTGAATTTTGTTACCGAATAAAGTGAGTCGTCATCTTCGGCAAGAATTTTTTCCTCTTCTGTTAGGGGCAGGGCGTCCTCCACTTTCAGTTCTGTTTTTTCACCCTCAGCCGCAATGCGCTCAAGAAGTGCTCGTAAATCATCCTTGTTAAAAAAATCTATCGTAACCCTGCCGCCCTCATCCTTCTTTTCAATCCTGACTCGAGTGCCAAGTTTTTCTTTAAACTGATCCTCTATTTCGATAAGCTCTTGATCTATAAGTTTTCTCGCACGCTCCACCGCGATGTGGCGTGCTATATTCTCTGCCTCACGAACATTAAGCTTTTTAAATACTATTTCTTTAAAAAGGGTTTCCTGCTCTTCAGGTCGGTCTATAAGCATCATCAATGGTCTCGTGTGACCTTCGGTAATCTTGTTTGCTGACAAGGCTTCAAGAATATATTCGGGAAGCGAGAGAAGGCGTAGGGAGTTTGAAACATACTCACGGCTTTTTCCCACCTTCTTGCCTATCTCATGATGCTTAAAGTTAAATTCTTTGACCAGGCGATCAAACGCTCGGGCGCGATCAACGGGACTCAAATCCTCCCTCTGAATGTTCTCAATTATGGCAAGCTCAAGTTTCATCAAATCCGTCTCCTCGCCAGTGCGAATAAGAACGGGAACCTGATTGAGCCCGGCGAGCCGCGCCGCGCGTAGACGTCGCTCTCCCGCTATAAGCTCATACTCAACCCCCAGACCTCCGTCATCTTTAGTAAGCTCCTTTCTCGTGACGACGAGCGCTTGTAAGACGCCATATTGCCTGATGGAATCGGCGAGGTTTCGGAGTTGTACCTCGTCAAATTCTCGGCGAGGTTGATACGGGTTTGGTTTGATTTTATCCACCTCCACCCAAAAAACGGAGTCGTTATAGAATCGCGACATAGGTCAATTTTATCACAGGAAATAAGGTTGTGGGCGAGGAGGGACTTGAACCCTCACCTCTTGCGAGACACGATTTTGAGTCGTGCGCGTCTGCCATTCCGCCACTCGCCCATCTCGACTAATATAACCGAAAACAAAATAATTTTCCCGAGCGTTATGTATAATAGGAAAAATGGAGAAACTCTTAGAAACCAAGTGGCACGCCCTTGAGACGGATGAAGTGTTTAAAATTCTCAAGTCGAATTCTCTCGGTATAAGTGAAAAGGAGGCCCAGGAGAGGAAAAAAATCTATGGCGAAAACAAATTGCCCGAAGCCAAGGTCGATAGCGTCCTTACCATATTCCTGCGCCAGTTTGAAAGTCCGTTAATTTACATTTTACTGGCGGCAGCGGTAACGGTTATCGCCATGGGTGACTATACCGATGGCATTATGATTGGGATTGTCCTTCTTCTAAATGCGGTCGTCGGCGCCATTCAGGAAGGTCGGGCCCGTAACACCCTGCATGCCCTTGAGAGATTTGTTGAAACTAAGGCCGTGGTTATCCGTGACGGCGTAGAGATAATTATTCCGGACACACAGCTTGTCCCGGGAGATATTATCGTTCTTCAGGAAGGTGAAAAAGTTGCTGCAGACGCGCGTGTTACGAGTGAGAGAAGTCTAAAGGTAAATGAGTCCGCTCTAACGGGCGAATCCGAGTCGGTATTTAAACAAAGAGGGGTGATCAAGGGTGACACTATCGGAATCCAGGAACAAAAAAATATGCTCTTCAGGGGCACGGGGGTGGTTTCCGGACACGGTACAGCTCTGGTGGTGAGAACCGGTATTGATACTGAAATCGGCAAAATCGCGAAAGAAATTTCAGCCATAGATACGGAAATTCCTTTAAAAACCGACATACGTCGCCTTTCAAGAATTATTATCGCGGCAGCGCTCGGCATTAGCACTTTGCTCTTCATCTTTGGTATTTCAACTGGCAGAGAAGTCGCCGACATGTTCGCGACTGTTGTCTCGGTTATGGTCTCTGTTATACCCGAAGGTCTACCTATAGCTATCACGGTAATTTTAGCGGCTGGCGTTTGGAGAATGAGTAAACGCAATGCCCTGATAAAACGTCTGCAGGCGGTTGAAGCTCTTGGTCAGGCGGACGTTATCGCGGTTGATAAAACAGGCACCATAACCAAAAACGAGATGACGGCTCAGGTGGTTTTCGTTGGCGGGAAAATATTTGAAATCGGAGGACTTGGCTACGAGCCAAAAGGCAAGATAACACAAGAAGGGATTGAAGTATCTGCGACAGAGCATCCCGAGCTCGTCCTTCTCGGCAAATTATCCGCACTTTGTAATAGTGCACGAATATTTCGTAACAACGAGACTAACACTTGGAAAGTTTCCGGCGATCCGACAGAAGCGGCCATTGCGGTTTTTGCCGAGAAACTGGGATTTAACAAGGATGCTCTAGAAACCGAGTCTCCTCTAATCTCAGAGATGCCATTCGATTATCACTTGAAATACCGAGCCAGCTTGCACAATGATAAAAATGAAAAGATTCTTGCGGTAATTGGCGCACCAGAAGTGTTAATAGAGCTCTCGGACAGAATTTACGAAAATAATGAAGCAAAGAAATTCGATGAGAAAGAAAGAGTGTCTAACATTGTGCGCGATCTTTCTAAAAAAGGATTGCGGGTTCTGGCTGTTGCTAAAAGCTCTCTAAACACCGACGACCTTGATGAAGCTAAGGTAAAGAATTTAGTATTTATCGGTCTTATTGGTATTAGAGACACTCTTAGACCTGAGGCAAAGGGGGCGGCGGAACTAGCCCAGAGGGCGGGTGTCAGAGTCGTTATGATAACGGGTGATCATAAGATTACTGCCGAGGCCATAGCGGAAGAGGCCGCAATATATAAAAGCGGAGACAGGGTTCTGACGGGGGTTGAAATTGACGGCATGTCGGATAAAACATTGAAAGAAACACTGAAAAATGTTTCTGTTTTTGCGCGTGTTACCCCCGAGCATAAGATGAGAATTATTAACGCTTTCAAATCGGATGGAAAAATTATTGCCATGACCGGAGACGGCGTAAATGATGCTCCTTCTCTTGTCACCGCCGACCTTGGGGTTGCTATGGGCAAGGTTGGTACGGAGGTGGCGAAAGAGGCGTCTGATATTGTGCTTCTTGATGACAACTTTTCAAGCATTATTTCAGCGGTAGAAGAAGGTCGCAATATCTATAAAACCATAAAGAAAGTGGTTTTATATCTACTCTCCACCAGTATTGGGGAAATCCTTGTTATCACCTCGGCAATTGTGGCTGGGCTTCCTCTACCGCTTCTTCCGACGCAAATCATCTGGCTAAACTTCGTCACAGACGGATTCTTCACCGTGGCACTCGCCATGGAGCCGAGAGAAAAAAATCTCTTAACAAAACTCAAGCGTCCTGGAAAATATATAGTGGACGCCTTGATGGCGAAAAGAATGATCTTCATGGCGCTACCTATGACCGTGGTTGGACTCTTTATTTTCCAGAGCTATCTGGAATCCGATCTGGCCAAGGCCTGGACGATGTCGCTTACGGTGCTGGCCGTCTTTCAGTGGTTTAATGCATGGAATTGTCGGTCGGAGACAAAATCAGTCTTTACCACTAATCCTTTTGAAAATATCTGGATGGTGGGAGCAACACTACTCGCTTTCGGATTCCAGCTCTTGGCGGTTTATAATCCCCTTTTCCAAAAGTTTCTGCATACTGTTCCCTTAAGCTTGAATGAATGGCTTATTGTAATTCTTTCGGCTTCTACAGTCATCTTCTCTGAAGAAATCAGAAAACTTTTTACAGAGAAACGCTCTACCAATACAGACTCTCAGAAACTACAAACAGCAACGAGCTAAAATGAGTAAAAAAATTTTGGTTATAGTGGGGCCAACGGCTTCGGGAAAAAGTGGTCTGGCGGTACGACTTGCCAAAAAGTTTGGTGGAGAAATTATCTCGGCTGATTCACGGCAGGTTTATAAGAATCTCGATATCGGAACAGGAAAAATTACAAAAAAAGAAATGCAGGGTGTGCCACACCATCTTCTTGATGTAGTCGATCCAAGAAAACAATTTTCGGTTTCGGAGTATAAGAAACTGGCGGTGAAAAAAATAGAGAAGATTAAACTTCCTATTATTGTCGGTGGCACCGGATTTTACATAGACGCCGTTGCTCGAAGAACGGATTTTCCCGACATACCTCCCAACAAAAAGTTGCGCAATAAACTTAATAAAAAAACAGAAGCAGAGTTATTTAAAATGCTTCAAAAGAAAGATCCGAGGCGAGCAAAGAATATAGACAGATACAATAAAGTGCGTCTGATCAGAGCGCTTGAGATTGTTGGTGCGTTAGGTGGGGTTCCGAAGTTAAAATTAAAGAAAAATAAAAATTTTATTTATATCGGGCTAAGGCCGATTGATCTTAAAAAGCGCATAAAAATAAGATTGCTTAAACGTCTATCCGGAATGATTAAGGAGGCAGAGAAACTTAGGCGCAACGGACTCTCCTATAAAAGGATGCATGAGCTGGGACTTGAATATCGTTTCCTCGCTTTATATCTCAAAGGAAGACTCTCTAAAAAAGAGTTTGTGGAGAGGTTAAACACGGCTATTGATCAATATGCGAAGCGACAAATGACCTGGTTTAAGCGTAATAAAGAAATAGTGTGGTTTGAGCCAGAAGAATACGAAAAAATAGAAAGATACGTTAAACGTATGGTAGGATAGCGCTCTATAGGGCGATTAGTTAAGTGGTATAACTTCGGTCTCCAAAACCGATGTCGGGGGTTCGATTCCCTCATCGCCCGCCGAAGATCTAAGCCTTTTTCTCCTTGTAGACTGTGTGTTTTCGGGCTATCGGATTGTATTTTTTAAACTCCAGTTTGCGCTCTACAGATTTCCTATTCTTGCGCGAGTAATAGACGTGGCCCTTGCCCACACCTTTTTCGTCTCCTTGAGAGACAAACTTTATTAGATGGTCTTGCGACATGAGGGCTAGGATACAGGGAAATGCACTCTTTGGCAAGCTAACTTTGTCCGATATATTCGGCGTATTTTTCTATAATATCTCTCGTAACGGGACCAGCCTTCCCACTTCCTATTTCGTATTCATCTATCTTAACTATCGGTACAATATCCTTGAACGAGGCGGTTATAAATATTTCGTCAGCGGATTTTAATTCTGTCATCACAACTTCCCTTTCTTCGATTTGATAAGTGCCGTTCGTGAGTTCCAAAACTATTTTTCTCGTCACCCCCTCAAGAATGTTTTTATGCGGAGTTATAAGCGTGTTATTTTTTACAAGAAAAATGTTGCTTGTTGCGCATTCCGAAACCTTATTTTTAGACACATATAAAATTTCGAGAGCATCTTCTTTCTTTTTCTTCTCTTGGAGAGATACGGCTCTAATGTAGTTTGTCGTCTTAACTTCCGGCATCTCGCGCAGATACTCGTGGGTTATAAGTTTGGCACCTTTTTGGTAATTCCCTTCAGGCAACTTTGACCACTCCTCAATGAGTATATAAAAGGTGGGTTTGGTAGGATTAAAGTCTATGCCGCCAAGAGTCTCTCCGCCGGTTAAAATTACTCTCACGTTCGCTCGCCTCTTAAGTCCGGACTTCTCGCTTATTTCTCCGATGATTTGACCGGCTTCCTTGGCGTTTATCGGCACTTTAAGACCTAAAATCTTTGCTCCTCCTTCAAGTCTCTGCCAATGGTCAGCAAGGCGCAGAGGTCTGCCTCCGAAAACGGCAATCGCTTCGTAGAGACCAAACCCCCGCATGAGTCCGATGTCAGAAATAGAAACTTTTGCCTCCTCTATAGGCAAAACTTGTCCGTCAAAATAAGCGAATCGTTTCATTATTAATTGAGAGAAATTATATCCTGCCTGCGCAGGCAGGCAAATTTGCCTTTAGATGCTTGCTCTAGTAGAGTAAAAATACTTTTTTATGTCTAAACAGAAACTAATCCTTGTCACTGGTGGCGCCGGATTCGTCGGCTCTCATCTCTGTGAACGGCTTGCTAAGGATGGGCAGAGGGTGATCTCGCTAGATAACTACTTTACCGGCAGTAAAGATAACCACGTCACGGGAGTTGAATATCGCGAAGGCCATACGAAGGATATTGAAAAACATATTAAAGAAAGGCCGGATTTGATATATCATTTGGGAGAATATTCGCGGGTTGAAAAGAGCTTTGACGACACGGCGCTGGTCTGGGATTTAAACAAGACAGGCACTTTTGCCGTTCTAGAATTCTGTCGTAAGCATAAAATCAAGCTGGTTTATGCGGGTTCTTCGACAAAATTCGGTGACGGTGGACTTGGACGTGATCAGAGTCCTTACGCCTGGACCAAAGCAAGTAATACAGAGCTTGTGAGAAATTACGGCCACTGGTTTGGTCTACCTTATGCCATAACCTACTTTTACAATGTATATGGTCCCAGAGAGATTTCGCAGGGCGCTTATGCGACGGTAATTGGTATCTTTAAAGAACAATTTAAAAACGGAAAATCAATAACTGTCGTAAGGCCGGGTACGCAAAAACGAAATTTTACCCATGTCGAAGACATTGTTGAAGGACTGGTTCTTGTTGGCGAAAAAGGAGAGGGGGACGATTTCGGTATCGGGTCAGAAAAAAATTATAGTATTATCGAGGTCGCAAAAATGTTTGGCGAAGAGATTAATATGCTGCCGGAAAGAGCTGGTAACAGAATGGAGTCATCCATAGATACCGCCAAGACCAAGAAGCTTGGTTGGAAAGCTAAAAAAGAGCTTGAGGAATACATAAAAAATTTTAAAAGAGGGAAAAAATAGGAAAGAAAAAGGCGCCTCTAGTGGAGGCGCCTTTATTTAAGAATGTCATAGGCACGGAACTCTTGTTCCAAAGAACTGATTTCATGGTGGAAACCGTGATAGACAATGCCGTGCCCACCGATATTTCTCCAGCCGTTAATATTCGTCTCGTAGTCGTCGACAAGAATCGACTGGTCCGAGCGGACACCAGCGAGCTTGAGCGCGTACTCATAGATGCACGGATCCGGTTTTGAAGCCCGTACCCGATACGAGAGGATATGGCGCTCGGCGGGAATGTGCTTGAAGAGGAATGGGTGCTTCTTGAAATAGTTTTCGTAGTGCACCTCGTTGGTGTTAGACAAAAGGTACATTACGACATCACTTCGCACCTTTTCGAGAAGCGTGTTGAGTCCGGCGATATCCTCGAAGAAGATATCGGTGTAATACTCCTCGAATAGTTCTTTCGAGATTTCGATACCGGTTCTCGCCGTAAATTCACGGTGATACTCGTCGGGCGAAATGTCTCCACGGTCGAACGCTCGATAAACCTCATTCTGTATAGAATTGAGTTCCCGAGCTGGGAGCTTCGTGTATCCGTCGCGAATGAGTCTTCTGTAAAAGAACTCCAGATGAAACGTTGAGAAAACGTTTCCGAAATCAAGAAACAGGGCTCTTATCAACATCTATATACTCTCCTAAAATAACTTTGACCGAGGAAACCTTAACATATACTATTGAGTAGTCAATGGCAAAAAAAATTCTAATATTTTCCCTTGCCTATTTTCCTAAACACGTCGGCGGAGCAGAAGTTGCTATTAAGGAGATTACGGACAGAATAGATCCAAGAGACTATGAGTTTCATATGATTTGTCTCCGTTTCGACAGCGGTCTGCCGAGAAAAGAAAAGGTGGGAAATGTTTTAGTCCACCGTATCGGCTTTAGTACCCCCTCGCCGACTATGGCTGATTTAAAGAAGTTTCCTTTGCACTTAAATAAGTTTCTCTTCCAGTTCCTAGCACCTTTCTATGCCCTTTGGCTTTCAAGGAAACACCGTTATGACGCTATCTGGGCCATGATGGCCCACTCTTGTGGTGTGCCTGCGGCTATATTCAAAATATTCTCTCCGAAAACACCCTACCTTCTGACTCTTCAAGAGGGCGATCCGATACCGGAAATTCTTGCGAAAGTACGCCCCGTTATGCCACTTTTCAAGAAAGCTTTCATGAAGGCAGACATGGTTCAGGCAATTTCACAGTATCTAGCCAAGTGGGCCCGTGATATGGGTTTCCAAGGGGCGTTAGAAGTCATTCCGAACGCCGTCAATGCCGCGCACTTCTCGCAAAACTATAGCGAACAGGAACTTAGTGAACTTAAGAAAAAGTTAGGGAAAAAAACAGGAGACGTATTCGTCATAACAACTTCCCGTTTGGTTAAGAAAAATGCCTGCGACGATGTCATTCGCGCCCTTGCCCTTCTGCCAAAGAAATACCATTTTCTTATTCTCGGGACAGGCCCTGATGAAGATATGTTGAGAGCTTTGGCCCGCTCGAAGGATGTGGAATCAAGGGTGCACTTTCTGGGTCAGATCTCTCACTCGGATATGCCGAAGTACCTGAAAGTCTCTGATGTCTTTATTCGCCCCTCACTTTCTGAAGGTATGGGAAATTCATTTATAGAAGCAATGGCTGCGGGGCTCCCCGTCGTGGCAACCCAGGTGGGCGGTATCGCCGACTTCCTCTTTGATCCGGAAAAGAATTCCGATAAGGCGCCCACGGGTAGAGCTGTACCACCAAGAGATCCTGAGGCTATAGCGCGAGCTATAAAACTATTTGAAAAAGAGAAAGAAAAGACTCAAGAGATTATAAGAGGCGCCGAGAAAATGGTGAAAGAAAAATACGACTGGAACCTGATTGCCCGAGACATGAAGGAGAAGGTTTTTGATAAACTTCTAGAGTCTGTCGCTAAAGTATAGATATAGAAGAAACCCCGAGACAAAAACGGCGAAAGTTCCAACCGTTTTAAAGAAAAAGGAGAGGGCTTCTTTCCTTTGATTATCAAGATGAAGCTCCAGGGGACGATAGACAAAAAGGTAGCCCATCACTGCCGCGGAGAGAACAAAAAGAGAGAGCATCGTAATCGGTACGAAAATTGTCTCTCCGCGCTCATCGGGATTTATTTTAAACATAAGCGTTACCAGCAAAACGATATACAAAGCGGCCAGTCCCGCATTTACAAACGGATTCTTGTTCATTTTAATTTATTCGGCAGAGTAAACCTCGGCACCCTCTTTGGCCTCACGAGAAGTCTTAACGGCAACTTCATCACCTTTTTTGCCAGACTTTACGGGCTTGTGATCAAGTTGCATGGAGGAAATAGTTTCGGAAAATTCTACGTCTCCTCGCTTGAATTTGACTTCATCTCCGACTTTAAGCGCCTTGCTAAGTTTTATAACCGCAACACTGATCTTGTCGTACCAGTGGCTCACTTCGCCAATTTTGTTGCTCTTCGCTTTTGGCATGCCTTAAATGCTACGCCGACAAAAAAGATTTGCAAGCATTAAAAAACCGCCCTAATCTCTCTAGATTTCGGGCGGTTTTGGGGTCTGGCTACCAGACAACGGAGGCGACGAGTCGTACGCGACCGGTGCGTTTGAGCGAGTCGTAGTAGCCGTCGAGGTACTTCGAGCCGATGCTTGAGCCGGGAGTGTGGAGAAGAATGCGCCACACCTGATAACTTCCGTCCTGCGGACCAATCTTTTTGATCTCTGCGCGGACGGCGTGATCTCTGATCTTGTCAGGTGCGTACCTCACTTTCACCCAGAACTGAATAAAAGCGGGTCGACCATCGTTCCAGGAGCGGAGACTCTCCACAAGCTCGTCTCTTGACGGGCCACTCACTATTTCGCTGATTGCTTCCGACATGCGGAAACTCCTTTTCTCAAAAAACAATTACCTCTTACAAGTATATCATATTCATTATTAATTGTCAATTTATGCATTATAAAACCTATATTTTAAGCCAAAAAAATAAGGGTAGCCTGGCAATCCAGAGCTACCCTTTATGGTAATTCGCTACTTCAAGTGTCGCCTGACGCACTTGGCGACTTCCATCCTCCACTCATTGAACTTCGTTGTGTCGATGTCGGCGAGAAGATTGCGAGGGGGCGCTTTGATGATGAGGCGCCTGTGTCGCCGGTTGCAATCTATCCGATAATGCTTCGGAAGATGCACCATCATCTTGTTAAGTTTGATGAATGCGTCTTCGTGCCCGACATCGGCCTGCTTCCTTAGGGGAACAACATTCTGATACTCGCCAGAGAGATAATCAGTAGGAAGCGCTCGCTTCAAGATCGTATCGAGGTCGGCGTGAGTGCGGACGAAGACGAGACGAATGCCGAGCCTTCTGCACATCGTGCGTAGGGCTCGACGATCGTGGGCCTCGATAAGATCCGAGTCGATCACCGCATTGCCGCCGAGATGAATGATGCCCAAGGCGACGATTCTCAAAATGTCGTTACCTCCCTCGTAACTTGCGTGACGACGGCGAAGCTCGAGACAGATTTCATCATGAGCAAGAACTGTGCCGCCGATATGTTCAGCGAACTCTCGGGCGACGGCACTCTTGCCGGAACCGGTAAGTCCGAGCATGCCGACGATAACCGGCTCTTCGGTCAAACGTACTCTTGGAGAAAGTTTCCTCGCGAAAGCTCTGGCGGCGGCACCTTCACGTTTGTTTGGAAGCTTCTGATCCGAGAGCTGAATGCTCGGGGCTATTTCGTCCCTGAAAAGTCGTAACTGCTTCGTCATGACTCACCTCCTTTGCGTTCAAATTACAATTCTTCGGCTACGCTAACATAAGCGTCAAGCGAGAGTCAAATAAAAATTCCCCGACAGAGATTCCTGTCGGGGATGTGGCTTCATGGGACTATGAAGCCGTAGTAAATACCAAAACAGATGGTAGCAACGACCGAGCCGATAAGCACCCCTGTCGGACCGTCCGAATGCCTCCATCTGATGAGGCTCACAACGGCAAAAACGAGGGCGGCCGTACCGACAAAGAGGTGGTACCAGTGAGGCATGCCGAAGATCGGCATCGTGAGAACAACGAGCAAAAAGCCGAGAATGCAAAAAGCGATAAGAATCTTCTCTCCGAAAGAGAAAAGATACCTCTTCTTCAAACTCTCCATCACAATCTCCTTTAACGTACTATTCTTGTAGAAGTAGACCAAATTAAGCTATCGAAAGTCAAGGGGAAATCAAGCTGGAACGAGCCCTGGATTCTTGGCGGCTTTTTGTAAAACTTTTTTGAGTTCAGTGAGGTTCAGATCTTCAAGTTTTTTAAATCGGATACAGCTTCGGCCGACACTGACTTTGCCTGCCTGCGCAGGCAGGCCGAGTTTTTTCGCGTGTTTTTCCGCCAGATACTCCCCTTTCTCAAGGGCGCAAACATAAATTGAAATATAGTTTTTCTGGCTGGCAAGCGCCACGATTGGCCAGTCAATTATTTTCTTCGCGTAATTTTTATATTTGAAACTGCCATAGCCGAGCATGTTGTAGGCAAAATGGGGTTTAAGTTTCGGTGCTGATTTTTGGATAAACTTGTGCAGGAAATTTATCGCCTCTTTGCGCTCCTTTGGAACAGATGAGAGATATTCCGATACACTTTTAGCCTTCACCTTTTTAAACATATTTCCCATACATTGTTATTATAGACCTGTAATCTTTTTGCAAGAAGCCGTTTTTTCCTTTAGAATTCCCCTATTGCGTCGGTGGCGGAGTGGTCAATCGCAACAGACTGTAAATCTGTCGGCCTTAGGTCTACGCAGGTTCGAATCCTGCCCGGCGCACAAAGTTGTTTATTGTAGAACCGGTTCTTTGCTTATGACAACCGTAGAAGCCGAGCCGGAGCGGCGGCTCTTCTTAATATCAAACGTAAATTGATTATCTTTAACATCAACCGAGACCGTTCCGCCGGAAAGCACTTTATTCGTAATCATCATTGACGCAATGGGGTTGAGAATTTTGTCTTGAATCAGGCGTTTCAGAGGACGGGCACCATATTGCGGGTTATAGCCGTCACGTGAAAGAAGTTCAAGAACTTGATCAGAAACCTTTAGTGTAATTTCCTTATCCAGTAATCGTTTTTTGACTATATCAATCTGGATACCGACAATTTCTTTTATAGCTTCTTTTGAAAGGACGTCGAAGATGACAATATCGTCAAGGCGGTTAAGAAACTCCGGTCGGAAATGTTCTTTAAGAGCGGAAAGAACTTTTTCCTTAACATTAGTGTAGTCATCCTTTTCACCATCGGAGAACCCGATTGACTGCATTTTATCTATAAACTGGGCGCCGATATTCGAGGTCATGATTATAATCGTGTTTTTGAAATTTATGGTTCTGCCCTTGGCATCCGTGAGGCGGCCGTTATCTAAGATTTGGAGAAGGACGTTAAAGACCTCCGGGTGCGCCTTCTCAATCTCGTCAAAAAGGACGACGGAGTAAGGTCTGTGTCTGACCGATTCGGCGAAGGTTGAGCCCTCTTCAAAGCCGACATAGCCAGGCGGAGCGCCTATGAGCTTTGAGACAGAGTGCTTCTCCATAAACTCCGACATATCAACGCGGATAAGCGCTTTCTCGTCGTCGAACATAAATTCGGCAAGCGCTTTTGTAAGCTCGGTCTTCCCTACTCCCGTGGGACCGAGGAAAATGAACGAGCCGATTGGGCGATTCGGATCAGAGATTCCTGCGCGAGAACGCTTGACCGTGTCGCTGATTTTCCCGACCGCTTCATCCTGGCCGATAATTCGTTTCTTGAGAAATTCTTCTATCCTTGAGAGTTTCACCGCCTCCTCTTCGAGCATTCGCGATACGGGTATGCCCGTCCAGCGACTGACGACAAGAGCTATATCCTGGGCAGTAATTTCTTCTTTCAAGAGGCGCCTCGGGCCTTGTAACTTTTTCAGACGCTTGGCTTTGATATCAAGTTCTTTTTCAAGACTCGGGATTTTGCCGTAGCGAAGTTCAGCCGCACGGGAAAGGTCTGCCTTGGCCTCGGCTGACTCGGCTTCCAGTCGCATTGATTCCAAACTTTTCTTAATATTTTTTATATCGCCGACAGTTTCCTTTTCATTTCGCCATTTAAGCTCGGTCTCAGAAGTTTTTTCCCGCAGATCGGCAATCTCTTTGTCTATCACCTTGAGTCTTGTTTTAACTTTCTGACTCTTGGACTCTTTCTTGAGAGCCTCCTTCTCTATCTCGAGCTTCATTATTTTAGAATGAGTATCCTGAAGCACCGGAGGCATGTTCTCCAGAGAAATCTTTAAGAATGAGGCGGCTTCATCTATAAGATCCACCGCCTTGTCGGGCAGGAATCTGTCTGTGATATAGCGTGAAGAAAGGGTGACGGCCGCCCTTATGGCATCATCGGTGATACGAACGCCGTGGTAGAGCTCGTAGCGCTCTTTAAGCCCGCGGAGGATGGTCATGGCGTCTTCTACAGAGGGCTCCTGAACATAGACCGGTTGGAAACGGCGAGTTAGGGCTGGATCTTTTTCTATATGCTTTTGATATTCACGAAGAGTTGTGGCGCCGATAGCACGAAGCTCACCTCTGGCCAAAGAAGGTTTAAGCATGTTGGATGCATCCATAGAGCCCTCGGCGGCGCCGGCACCAACGATAGTATGAATCTCGTCTATGAAAAGAATAATTTTACCATCCGACTTCTCAACCTCTTTGATGATGTTTTTGAGTCGCTCTTCGAACTCTCCGCGATACTTCGTGCCCGCTATTAAAAGCCCGATGTCGAGCGAGACAAGCTCTTTTTCTTTTAGCGACTCGGGAACATTGCCGGAAGCCATGCGGAGTGCCAGCCCTTCGGCAATGGCGGTTTTACCAACACCGGCTTCGCCGATAAGAATCGGATTATTCTTGGTTCGACGTGAGAGAATCTGGATTATGCGACTAACCTCGTCGTCACGACCGATAACGGGGTCGAGCTTATTGGCCTTGGCCAGGGCGGTAAGAGAGCGGGCATATTTCGAGATGGCTTTAAATTTCTTGGCTTCTCGTTGTTCTACTGGACCCGCCTTCCTGATGTCTTCTATAACCTTAACAACCGTTTGCCTGTCAATCTTAAACTTCAAAAGAAGCTCTCTGGCATCGCTCGGAACTTCGAGTACCGCCAGAAAAAGGTGTTCGGTTGATACGAATTCATCGCCGAGAGATTGTGCAATCTTGGAACTTGATTCTATCGTGTGGGCGAGTTCGGGTGTCAGATATATCTGATAAGAGGGTGCGATGGTCTGACTTGTCTCGGAAGTTTCTATTGCTTCAAGGGCTGTGTCGGTAAGAAATACGCTGTCTATATTCATACGGTCGAGGATAGAAACCGTCATGCTCTCCTCCTGTATAAGAAGTGCCGCTAGGAGATGCGTTGGATTCACGTGATTCTGTCCACGCTCCATAGCAAGCTCGTGCGCCTTCCTGATAACCTCTTGTGCTTTAGTAGTAAAGTGTTTAAAAGGTTGCATTTGCCCTATTTTAACACGGAATTTGATACACGGCAAAATATTTCTGCTGCCCGCATGGCATCCCGACTTTTCGTCTCTCTACCGAAAGAAAATCTGATAGTCGCTGTCGCAAATTCTTCTCCTACTGTGGCACGAATGGTCGGAGAACCCTCTTCTCTTTCGTCGGTCGAGCAGGCGGTACCCGCCGAGGCAAGAACGCCAACTTTCTCCATCTTTATAACTATAAATTCCGCTAGAGCTCCTGGCACGGAAACACTCACTATGTTTGGCAAGCGACTGTCGACGGGGCCATTTATCAGGGCCTCGGGCAGATTTTTTCTAACGTAATCGACAAACTCTTTTCGCAAAATATCTAGACGCTTCGACTCCTTTTCTCGCTCAAGGGATGCAGTCTCAAGCGCTACAGTAAATCCAGAAATTAAAGCTGGGTTCTCGGTACCGGCTCGTCGACCATACTCCTGACTTCCGCCAAAAATAATCGGCCTGATTTTAACGTTTTTTCTTACAGCGAGAACTCCGATACCCTTCGGTCCATATATTTTGGCACCATCTATTGTTAGAAGATCGGTATTTAGTTTCTCGAGTGAAATATCCAAATAATTCGGCGCCTGGCTTGCGTCGGTGTGGAGGAGCGGGTAGTCCTTGTCGTTTTCTCTACGAAATTCTTTGACGATACGCCCTATTTTTGAAAGTTGTTGAATAACGCCAATCTCGGAGTTGGCATACCCTATAGAGACAAGAAAGGTGTTCTTTTTCAAAAGTTTTCGCAGAGCCTCCGGGTTAACTAATCCGTCTTTGCCGACCTTGAGAACACTCACCTCGCCGCCTCGACGACACACCTCTCTTGCCGCTTCTGCCACGGCGGGATGCTCTATCGCAGAAATTATTAAGTGCGGTTTCTTAAACTGCTCACTCGCGGCGCTGTACGCGCCGAGAATAGCTAGGTTATCGGACTCCGTACCACCAGAGGTAAAAATTATTCCCGAAGGAGCAATGCCCAGAATACGCGCGATGCGAACTCGCTTGTCTTCTACGTCTTTTTTTACCGAAAGGGCTTCCCTATAAACGGCAGAGGGATTGTAAAAATCCTTTGACCAATATTTTTTCATCGCCCTAAGTGCCTTGGGCAAAAGTGGCGTAGCCGATGCATAGTCTAGAAAAATTCTTTTCTTGGGAAACCAGTTCATCCCTGCCATTCTATATTTCAGGCGTGTTTTTGCAATATTTGTGTGGTATGGTTAAAACCTATTTATGACCAAAACTAAGGAAAAAACACAGAATTCGGAAGAAGCGCGACCACCTATCGTGGCAATTCTTGGACATATCGACCACGGCAAATCCACTCTTATTGATTACATCAGGAAAACCAATACGACCGCAAAAGAGGCCGGTGGTATTACGCAGCACATAAGCGCCTACGAAATAAGACACACTACAAAAGACGGCAGAGAAACCGCTATTACTCTTCTTGATACCCCGGGGCATGAAGCCTTCAGTGGAATCCGAACTCGCTCTGCCACACTTGCCGACATGGTAATACTCGTTGTCAGCGCGGAAGATGGAGTAAAACCGCAAACCGAAGAAGTTATAAAATATGTAAAAAATTCTTCCCTACCGTTCCTTGTTGCTATAACCAAGGTGGATAAACCAACGGCTGATGTCGCGCGCACCAAACAGAGCCTTGCGGAAAAAGAGGTTTACGTTGAAGGATATGGTGGTGACACCTCCGTTGTCGAAGTTTCAGCTAAAAGCGGTAAGGGTGTCGACGAGCTTCTAGATATGGTCTCCCTTATGTCAGAAATCAACGCCAAAAAGGCGACAAGGGAAGTTCTCGGCTCGGGTGTCATCATCGAGACAAGAAGAGATGCCAAACGCGGTGTCATTGCGGTCGGGATTATTAAAAATGGCACAGTCTCAACGGGACTTTTCGCCGCAACTCGCGGGGCCGTAGCACCAATTAGATTTCTCTTGGACGCGGAGGAAAATCAGGTTGAGTCTCTTTCCTACTCTAGTCCTGTTCAGATTGCCGGCTGGGATGAAATGCCCGAAATCGGAGCCGAATTTCAAACATTTTTGAAAAAAGAAGAGGCGCAAAACTTTGCCGAAGTGGGCAAGAGGTCGGCCGGTGTGAAAACTTTTAATAATATTTCTGAAGATATGGCCATCCTGCCCCTTATCATTAAGACTGATACGGCCGGAAGTCTAGAAGCGGTGCTAAGAGAAGTCGAAAAGCTAACAAGAGAAAGAATTGTCCCGAAGATTGTCTTCTCCGGACTTGGTAGCATCAACGAAAACGACATTAAACTTGCCTTATCGGGAAGTCGGGCAACCATTTTTGGCTTCAATGTTAAAGCAGACACCAAGGCCGGGTTACTTGCGGAGCGATCCGGCATATCGCTATTTACATACGAGATAATTTACGAATTTATAGACAAGATCAAAGAACTTCTTGCGGAGAAAGAACCGAGAATCGAGGTTGAAGAAGTTGAGGGTCGGGCTAAGGTTCTTAAGATTTTCGACGCAAGCAAGGGAAAACAGATCTTCGGCGGACGAGTCACCGAGGGGCAGATAAAGCATGGTATGCAGATAAAAATTTTGCGAAGAGAGGCAGAGCTTGGCCGTGGGCGAATCAAGGAACTCCAGCAGTCGAAGATTGCTACAGACACCGTTAACGAAGGTATTGAGTTTGGTGCCATGGTTGAATCAAAAATTGAAATTGCCCCCGGAGACACTATCGAGGCAATTACTTTGGTCACAAAATAATTCGACCATCAAACATTTGATGAAAGAGATAAAGAGAGAAATCGTCGCCGAAGTGCTCCACAGACTCGCCGCGGAATTCTTGCGTGACGAGGCGGGTAGGTCGTCGCTTCTTACCGTAACTCGAGTTGAACTCTCCCCCACCGGCAAAGAGGCAAAAATATTTTTCACCACCCTGCCGGAGTCCGAAGAAGAGAGCGCGCTGAAATTCCTGGAGAGAAAAACACAGGATTTTAAAAACTATATAAAAAACGAATCGAGGATAGGCATCATTCCTCACATAGACTTTAAAATCGATTACGGAGAACGAAACCGGCAGCGCTTAGACGAGCTTGGTCGAGAAGAGTAAGTCCTGGTGCGGGTAGCGAGAATCGAACTCGCGTCTCAACCTTGGGAAGGTCGCATTCTGCCACTAAACCATACCCGCGCGCCTTGACAATGATGCCAGAAACCTTTAATTTAGCCAAAAGATTTTGCTCATTTCTAGACCTTAAAGGAATTCTCAAATGCACAGTCTCAAGGTTTTCGCCCTTTCGGCGGTTGCCCTACTGTGCACCGCCTGCAGCACATCCTTCCTTCTACCCTCTTACGAAGATTCGAGGAAGACTCCCGGCAACGTGAGTCTCGATGAAGCACGACTTGCCTTCGAGCAAATCGTCGAAGGTAAATCTACGGAAGCGGACATTCGCACGCTCAAGTTCGGGGCTCCATTCACGGACGAGGAACTTGTAGGACACCTGCGCATGAGCGCGGTCCTTACCGAGAGCCAGTCGGCGGGCGATGGCGTATTCCTCGACGAGAGGATCAAGGACTGTATCAGACGCGAAAATGCTTCTGAAACGTGTAATCTTCTTGTTATTCGCGACGGCAGACAGAAAAGTCAGGGACAAGGTAACCCCTTACTCTATTACACGGGAATCCGCAGAATAGACGAGGTGAGTTCCTGGGGCTACACCATCTGGCTTGTTCTTGAGAATGGTGTGGTTATCCACAAACAGTTTGAGCCGTCGCAGTCTCCGCCGACAATTGAGCGGCGCGCCCGCGATTTTGGCCGAGTGGTCCAATACAGGGTTCGTCCTTAATCTACAAAACCCCGACGATTTCGTCGGGGTTTTTCTTTAGTGCGCCCACGAGGATTCGAACCTCGGACCATCTCCTTAAGAGGGAGCTGCTCTACCAACTGAGCTATGGGCGCTTGGAAATTAGAGTATCACAGAAAGGCGGGTTTTTTTCAATTGTGATAAGGTAATATTCACGTCGGCTGTCTTATTTATTTCATAAAATAGGGCGCCAACGGCGTAGTGGCGAAGTGGTAACGCTTTGGTCTGCAAAACCAACATGCAGGGGTTCGATTCCCCTCTACGCCTCCATGCTCCGCAAAATGCGGGGCAATGCCCGGGTGGCGGAATTGGTATACGCGCACGACTTAAAATCGTGTCTCGCAAGAGGTGTGGGTTCGATGCCCACCCCGGGCACACGCCGAGGTGGCGAAATTGGCAGACGCGCTGCGCTTAGGACGCAGTGGGGTAACCCATTGGAGGTTCGAGTCCTCTCCTCGGCACAAGATTCAATTATTTACTTATTTTTTGATACAATTGATATTATGAGTGACTCCCCAACTCCAGAAAGAGATTTAAAAGCACCAAATGGGAAAAATCTTATTATTGGTGGCGCGATTTTATTTGCACTCGGTGTAGTAGTTTACGTACTAACCAGTGGGTACGGCTTCTCGTGGTCTTATCCTTTAGTCGGCATATCATGGATTTGCCTAATAATTGGATCAATACGTATCTGGAAAACAAACTCGGTATCGATTCGGTTTAAGAGTTTTTCACTAATCTTGGTTATATTGGTGTCTTATATTTTGATAAGTTATTTCTATGAGGTTTCGGGGCCATCATCTCCATCAGGAAACGTTCTAATATAAAACGTAAAATTCCAGTAAAAAATTAATAATGTTGATTTTTACTGCTTCAATCCAAGTCCTGTCCTGATTAGGTACCAATTTATGGCGACAAGAATTGCGACGAGACTAAAAAGTAAACCCACCGAGATGGCGAGGGAAACATCGGTAATGCCCAAGAAGCCGTAGCGGAAACCGTTTATTAAGTAAAAGAGTGGGTTGAAATGGGTCGCGACCTGCCACCAGTGCGGTAAGCTCTCAATCGAGTAGAAAATACCGCCTAAGTAAATCAGGGGTGTCAGGACGAATGTCGGCACTATGTTTATACCGTCAATACTCTTGGCATAAATACCGTTCACTAACCCCGCGAGAGAAAAAACAATGGAAGTAAGAAGGGCGAAACTAAAGATTATCAAGGCGCTGTGGATAGATATGTCAAGCCCGGTAAAGAAAAGGGAGACTAGGAGAACCAGGGTGCCGACAATAACGCCTCGTGCCACCCCTCCGCCGACAAACCCGAGAACTAAGAGCCATGGCGGAGTTGGCGAGACAAGAATTTCGTCAATAGAGCGAGCGAAAAACTTTGAGGTAAAGAAGGTGAAAGAAGTGTTGGCATAAGCACTCGTCACAATGGCAAGCATCACAAGACCCGGCACTACGAATTTCATATAACTCACCCCCTGCATCTCCCCTATTTGCGAGCCGATGATGGAGCCGAAAACCAGGAAGTAGAGAACGGAAGTAACAACGGGCGGCAAGAAGGTCTGCACCCAAATACGAAACATCCTGACGACGTCTTTGCGAACCATGGTGTAGAAGGATGTCCAGAGTTTTTCGGCGCTCATGATTTTGTTAGTTTAAGAAATACTTCTTCCAGTCGCCCGCCACGGTAACCCTCTTTTTTCTCTTCCCTATCGTGCAGTTTGATAATTTCTTCTACACTGCCTTTGGCAACAATCTCGCCCTTGTTGATTATCGCGATATCTCGGCAGAGCTGTTCGGCTTCTTCCAAGTAGTGGGTTGTGAGAAGTATGGTTAGCCCTTCTTTGGTAAGTGAGCGCAGGTAATCCCACATCCCTCGGCGGAGCTCCACATCCACCCCCGCCGTCGGCTCGTCAAGGACGAGAAATCGCGGCTCGTGAACCAGGGCGCGAGCAATCATCAAGCGCCGCTTCATCCCGCCCGAAAGCGTCATAGCACTCTGATCCATCTTCTCTCCTAGTCCAAGATCGGTTAAAACTCGCTTAGCGCGCGGTACGGCAAGAGATCTTGGAATGCCGTAGTAACCCGCCTGGTTCACAACAATGTCTAAAGGTTTTTCAAACGGATTAAAATTAACTTCCTGCCCCACGAGACCGATCTGGGCTTTCGCACGCTCGGGTTCTTTATCTATATCATGGCCGAAAACTGTTACTTTACCGTCCGTCTTATTTACAAGCCCAGTGGCAATACCTATAAGGGTTGTTTTACCCGCCCCGTTAGGACCGAGAAGCCCGAAAAAGTCTCCTCGAGGTACTTCAAGTGAAACACCCTTGAGCGCCTCTGTGCCTGTCTTATATTTTTTCTTCAGATTTTCTACTTTGAGCGCGGGCAGATCCATTGGTGAAAAGTTTTCGTATTCTATCACGATCCAGACTCTTGGGGCGTGGTATAATGTGGAAAATGTCACATACAAGGTTAGACCAACTCTCCGACGGTATCTTTGCCATAGTGATGACAATTCTCGTCTTCGAAATCAGGGTACCGGAGATTTATGGCACCTACACCAACCTTGGCTTATGGACCGAGGTGAAGGCGCTCCTGCCCACTTTTTTGTCTTATTTATTATCGTTTGCCCTACTTTTCACCTATTGGCGCGCCCACCACTTCTTCATCTCAATTTATGCCAAAAATGTTGACCTGATGCTGACCAATATCAACGCCCTATTTTTCATGCTTATCTCTCTTATACCGTTTTCGGCAAGTTTTTTGGGTAAATATAATGAGAACGAAATTTCTGTCGCTATCTTTGGCATTCATATTATTCTCATCGGACTATCTCTATACTCTATGCGAAGCTACGTTCTCTATTCCGACCATATAAAAAATCCGGAGATCAGCCACCGCGAAATTCGCGGCTCAACTATCAGAACCATGATGCCCGTCATCTTCGCCGGTGTCGCTATCCCTCTTTCTTTCGTGAGCATTAACATTTCCTTGGTTGTCTTTACCCTGGCGGTGCTCTTTAACCTCTCTTCCGCTAGCACCAGAATCTTTGAAAGAATATTCAGGTTTGCCCATTAATTTTTTGCATTTTGAATCAATTTAAGCGAGAATTACCAACTACATGAAAAGCAGGTCGGAAACGTCGGTAAAGGTATTGGAAGGCACAGTTCGAGTTACGGGTAAGGGGGTTGGCTACTTCCCTATTCCCGATACGGAAGAGGACTTCGAAATACAGCCGGAGAATCTTAAAACAGCACTTAATCGCGACCGTGTTAGGGTTGTGTCTCTCGGCACGGAAACTTTCGGTAGAAAGCAAGCAAGAGTTGAGGAGATTGTTGAGAGACACAAGGTTGAGTTTGTCGGCTCTCTAGAAAAGACGGATTCTGGTTTTTTCCTAGTGCCGGACGATAAGCGACTTTATCGCGATATATTCGTGCCGGTAGAGAAAACTAGAGAGGCCCGAGAGGGTGACAAGGTACAGGTAAAGATTACCGAGTGGCAAGACGCCGCGAAGAGTCCAAAGGGTGAAGTAATTCGTGTGATCGGCCGCGCCGGCGAGCACAACGCCGAGATGCTTGGAATTGTGTATGAATCGGGCTTTGAAGTTGATTTTCCACCAGAAGTGGAAAAAGAAGCCCGTGCCTGGAAAGAAAAATACAAAGCCGAAGATAAATTAAAAGACCGCCGAGACTTCCGCGATAGAACAACATTCACGATAGATCCCGAAAACGCCAAAGATTTTGATGACGCCCTTTCGCTCAAAATATTACCGAACGGCGACTTTGAAGTTGGCGTTCACATTGCGGATGTTTCGCACTTCGTAAAAGTAGATACAGCGCTTGATAAAGAGGCCAAGGCGCGTGGCACTTCAATTTACCTTGTGGATAGAACCATTCCCATGCTTCCGGAGGTTTTATCGAACGACCTATGCTCTCTTAACCCCAATGAGCCTAAATACGCTTTCTCCGCGGTTTTCGTCCTAGACGAGGACGCCAAGGTCAAGGAACGCTGGTTTGGTAAAACTCTTATAGAATCAGATAAGCGCTTTAATTACGAAGAAGCGCAAAGTATTCTCGATGAGAAACAGGGAGTATTTTATGAAGAACTAAAAACCCTGAACAATCTTGCTCTCAAACTAAGAAAAGAAAAATTTAAAAAGGGTGCTATTGATTTTGAAACCGACGAAGTGCAGTTTGAGCTAGACGATTTGGGCAAGCCGGTAAGAATTTACAAAAAGGAGCGTAAGGACACCAACAAACTTATTGAAGATTTTATGCTCCTTGCCAATCGCGAGGTGGCGGCCTTTATGCACGGCGTTAATGGAAATTCCCGCGCAGCCTTCGTCTATAGGATTCATGATGCTCCAGATAGAGAAAAAATCCTTAACCTTGCCACCTTTGTTAAGGCGCTTGGATTTGAACTTAGAAATAAGGATGGCGAGACAACCAACGAAGACATCGTTAAGCTCTTACGCTCGGTTGAGGGTACCACGGCGGAAATGCTCGTCAAAACTGCGGCAGTCCGCGCCATGTCCAAGGCGATTTATTCAACTACAAACATTGGCCACTTTGGTCTGGCTTTTGATTACTATACGCACTTTACTTCCCCTATCAGGCGTTATCCGGATTTGATGGTTCATCGTCTTTTACACCGTTTTCTCATTAAAGGAAAGATTGAGCAGGATGAAATAATTAAATACCAAAAACTCTGTGATTATTCGAGCGAACGTGAAATCGAGGCGGCAGAAGCAGAGCGTGCCTCCATTAAATATAAGCAGGTCGAGTATATGCAGGAACATATCGGCGAAGTGTTTGATGCCACGATATCTGGTGTTTCCGAGTGGGGTGTCTACGTTGAAGAGGCTTTAACGCGAGCGGAAGGTATGGTTAGAGTTCGCGATATGAAAGACGACTTTTATGAACTTAACAAGAACCTCTATGCCCTCGTCGGTAAAAGAAGTGGTAAAAAATATTCCTTAAGCGACAAGGTGCGGGTCAAACTCGTGGCTTCTGATCCCGAGCGAAAAACTCTTGATTTTCAGTTTGTAGAATAGTTACTTGGCCACCTCCACCGCCTCATCGAACGATATAGAAAGAAGTTTGGAGATTCCGTTGGCACCCATAGTAACTCCGTAGATAACGCCCGCGCGAGACATGGTCTCTCGGTTGTGGGTAATTAAAATCAGCTGAGAGCGCTTAGAAAGCATTTCAACAAGGTCGCCATATTTCTTGGAATTTGCTTCATCAAGCGCCGCGTCCGTTTCATCAAGAATTATAAATGGCGGTGGATTAACCTGTGAGATGGCAAAAATAAGGGCAATAGAAGTAAGGGCTCTCTCGCCTCCTGAAAGCATGATAAGACCTTTAATTTTTTTCTTAGGGAGACTAACCTTAATATCAAGACCCTCTTCTGTCTTCTCATCTTTTTCATACTCTTGAATTTCTTCACCTTCCGCCTCGCTTGCTTCTTTTCTTTCTGATTCTTTTGTCAGAATTAGGCTTGCCTCACCGCCACCGAACATAGTAACGAAGAGTTTGCCAAATTCCTGATTAATCTTCTTAAGGCCGGAGGCAAACTCTGTTGCAAGTCTTGTTTCAAGCTCTTTGATTAATTCCGAGAGTGTTTTTGCAGATTCTGACAGGTCAGAGAGTTCTCGTTCAAGGAACGCGTCTCTCTCTGAGGTGTCTTTATATTCCTTATATATATCTTCGGCGCCGGAGACGCTGGAGTCTTCAAGTCTTACTTTATATTTTTCGATTTCCCTTTTTCTTTCTTCCTGCTTTTGTCTGTCTTCGAAAAGATTATCCGACTTACTGGAATCGGATGGATTTTCCATTTTATGAAGAGTGTTACCCGACCCAATTAAAGCCGATGTCTCCTCAAGCTCGCGCTTAAACTCTGCTTCTTCAAGATTTAGTTTGTCCTCACGCATCTTAATTATGTTAAGCTGCGAGATTAGCTCGTTTTCCTCGGACATTATTCTGAAAACATCTTTTTCCGCGTCACGGCTTGAGTCTTTTTCTGTTTCTATTTCTTTTTTTAACTGTTCATATTCTTCACCTAATTTTTTCTCCTTTTCTTCGACCTCTTTAAACTTAATATCAACCAGGCTTTTTTCTTTAAGATATTTACCCAGGGTTTCTTCGGCCTCAAGAAGCGTGTTTGAGTCAGCCGACTCTTTCTTGCTCTTAATAAATTCGGTTATCTTCCGTTTGATTCTTTCAAAAAGTCCTTCACTCTGCTTTTCCTCAAAGATTTCTTCTGCTAACTTCTCGACATCCTTAAGTCTAATCATCTTGTGCTCGTCGGAGAGCACGAGCTCTTTCTGTTTTTTAATGATCCGCTCTTCCGAGGCGACAAGTCCCTCAAACTTGCCGAGCTCTCTGGCTAGTGCGTCTTTGTGTACTCTGACTTCGGAGAGTCTTTTTTCCAATTCAAGCACCGCGAATTCTTTTTTCTCTTTTTTAGCCGCTTTTTCAAGGATTTTTTTCGCGTTAGCTAGCTCGACGGAAAGTTTTTCAAGTTTAGCCTTTATCGGTCGACGTTCTTCAGCCATAGCCGAACGAGAAATATTCAGATATAAATTTTCATCCCGGAAATATTCGGTAGCAAGTTTTACAAGCTCGGCTCTCATACCCTCAACTTTATCGAGCTTCTCAACTTGTTTTTTAAGAAACTTCATGTGTGGAGCAATTTCTTTCCTCAGGGCCTCCACCTGGGCAATGTTTTCAAATGTTTTTTTGAGCTTGCGTTCACTCTCTAGACGTTTGTATTGATAGAGTTTGAGTCCAAGAGCGTCTTCAACCATGGCCTTTCGTTCGCGCGGATTGGCATTAAGAATCCTGTCGGCTTCACCTTGAGAAATTATATGGTGACCTGAAGCTCCTATGTGGGCGCGCGCCAGAAGTTCCACAATATCCTTGAGTCTAACCGGGGAGCCGTTGATTAAATATTCGTTAACACCATCGCGGTGTACCACGCGCTCTATCGAAACTTCCGGAAAATCTATTTCAAAAACTTTATCCGTATTATCAAAAACTACTTTGACAAAAGCTCTGTTAGCGCGCGGCTCGCTTGTGGCGCCGTTCCAGATCAGGTCCTCACCGCGCTTTCCCCTCATGCTCTTTATCGACTGCTCACCGAGAACAAACCTAAACGCTTCGGCTACATTGGACTTACCCGAGCCGTTTGGACCAACAATCGCGGAAACCGCCGAGTCAAATTTAAAAATATTGCTTTTGGCAAACGATTTGAACCCGGATAACTCTATCGACTTCAGATACATATTTACTTCCAGCCGCGCGCCTCAAGAGCTTTTCGCGCCGCCTCTTGTTCGGCGTCCTGCTTAGATTTACCCGTTCCCTCGCCGTAAAGTTCTCCTGAAATATAAACCCCAACCGTGAAGTGTTTGTCGTGATCTGGCCCCGATTCACTAAGAGTTTTATAGGTCGGTGTTTTAGCCGTATATTCCTGTGCTTTTTCCTGTAAGAGACTTTTGGCATCTATCCAGGCACCCTTCTTTATGATTTCCGGCACAAGAGGGGCAATATTGGATAATATGAACTCTTTTGCTACTTCGTAACCGCGGTCAAGATAGATTGCCCCGATAAGCGCTTCTAAAGTATTGGCCAGAATATACTGACGGGCTCGTCCAGAATCCTTCGCCTCACCGCGAGAGAGAAGCAGGTAGTTATTCATACCGAGCTTTTGCGCTACTAGGCCGCAAGTATCTGCGTTTACCAGGGCGGAACGCAGTGAAGTTAGCTCCCCTTCGTTAGATTCCTTAAGACTGCCGTAGAGATGATCTGTAATAACGAGTTCCAGGACGGCATCACCGAGAAATTCAAGACGCTCATTGTGCTCAAGTTTTGATTCGCGATTTTCGTTTATATAAGAACGGTGGGTAAAAGCCTGCTTAAGAAGACCTTTGTCGCCAAACGTCACCCCTATTTTTTCCTCAAATTTTGAAAAATCTGTGCTCATATTATTTTGACTCCGCAAGCCGAGTGACGGCCTTGGTAATTATCGGCAACATGTCGTCATAGAAATTAAGGTCAAGAATATCGGAAAGTTTAAACCAACGAACATCATCGAGCCCACCCTTTTCCTCTTTATTATCTAAGGTTAACTCCTGGAATGGCGCCTTAGCAAGAAAATAGGTTACGTGTTTCGTAATTTTGCCCTTTTCTGGGTGATATGTTTGGTAAGAGTTTTCACCAAGGCGTTCCACAATAGTCACTGGCACCCCCAGCTCCTCCTTGGCACCGCGACGAAGCGCATCTTCCTCATTTTCTTTGTTTTCAAGCTTACCTTTAGTCAGGGTCCAGTGCCCGAAAACGTCGTGAACAAGCGCAAGATATGTCTCGCCTTTATGCTCGGCAAAAACAACGGCGCCGGATAGTCGTGTTACCGGCAATTTATCAACAGGAACATTGCCGTATTTTTTCTTTGGTTTTGAAATGTCATTTTTGCCTGGCTCACCCATCTCTTTGTAGATAGCGCCGAGAACTCCGTTAACAAAGCGTCCGGAAGCCTCGCCACCAAAAGTTTTTGCGAGCTCTATGGCTTCGTTTATCGCAACCTTAGGTGGTACCTCGGATCTGTCGGCAAAGAGAAGTTCGGCAAGACCTATGCGCAAAATGTTGCGATCAACCGCAGAAATTTTATCTATCGGCCAGTCAGGGGCCGCTTTCTCTATCAAGGTATCCAGATCTTTCTTTTTATCCAAAACGAGTTTCAAGAGATTATCCATAAAGGTTCGGTCGTTTGAACCTGGCGCAAACTCCGTCATAACACGCTCGAAAATCGGACCTATTTCGCCTGCTTTTTTATTTTCAAAATCCCACTCAAAGAGGGTCTGTAGGACGACTGACCTCGATAAATGTCGGTTTGACATAAAGAACAAAAGAACTACTTGGTCTCTTTGGTTTTTTTAGCTTTTTTATCTATTTTAGCCGTTAAATCAACGATTTTTCTGCCACGATAAGTGCCGCTTGCCTTGGTCATTCTGTGGCGCATATGAAAATTACCCGACTCGTCTCGGGAAAGAGCCGGTTTAGAGAGCGCGTGGTGCGAGCGTCGATTTCTCGTATGCGCCCGCGTGTGTCTCATTCGTACTACCATCCCCCCACTATATCAAAAAAGCCCTTAAAAGAAAAGCGTTTCAGCGTTTTGAAAGTTTTAATTTTCCGAGAAAGCTTGTCCTATGAATGGCGGTTGGACCGTACTTTTGAATAGCCTTGCGATGAACTAGTGTGCCGTAACCCTTATTAATATCAAAATCATACTCTGGAAATTTTTTTGAGAGTGAAATCATTTTTCTATCGCGGGTTACCTTAGCGACAATTGACGCCAGAGACACTATCGGCACCTTTTCATCTCCTCTTACGATTGTGCGTTGGTGGCCAAACTCATGCGGGGCAAATATTCCTCCGTCAAGAAAAATTTGAGCGCTGGCTGGAATGTTAAGAGACCTAAGAGCACGTTTTATACCGAGCTTTACGGCGAAACTTATACCGTGGCGATCGATAACCTTTTCCGAAACAAGCGAAACGGCGAAATTAAGAACGCCCTTCTTTTTCGCTTCAAGCGCCAACGCATACCAGAGTTCTCGTTCGATCTCTGTGAGTTTTTTTGAATCCTTTATGCTTTTAAAAAAATTTTTATTGAAACCGTCCGATATTGAAACAACACCTACCGCAACTGGACCCGCCAGGGGTCCCCGACCGGCCTCATCTATTCCGACGGTGTAGCTCATGCGTCACCGAGAATTATACTATAATTGACAAGACTATGCGGAAATTTATTCATCTCCACACACACAGCCACTACTCCCTCCTTGAAGCTCTGCCAAAAATTCCGGATTTGGTGAAAAAGGCAAGTCTCTCCGGGATGGACGCCCTTGCCTTGACCGATTCTGGAAATCTATATGGGGCAATAGAATTTTATAAGGAGTGCAGTAAAGAGAACATAAAACCGATAATCGGAGTTGATTTTTATGTTGCTGGACGAACAAGGCACGACAAGGAGGCGCGTATTGACAGTGAGCGTAGCCGATTGGTCCTTCTGGCGGAAAATAACCAGGGTTATAAAAATCTTTTAAAGCTTGTAACGGATTCTTACCTCGAAGGATTCTACTATAAGCCGAGAATTGACCGAGAACTTATAGAAAAATACCGCGAAGGATTAATCGCCATACTGCCGGCAGCGACAAGAAATGGTGCTGAAGAGTGGGCAAAATATTATTCGGAAGTTTTTGGTAAAGATAAGTTTTTTGTCGAAATTACACATCACCCGGAAGTGCGGGGACACGAAAATGCCATGAAAGATAGGGTGGCTTTCACCAAAAAACACGGGTTATCGATGGTTGCGGCACATGATGTTTATTACCTTGAACCGGAAGAGCGCCCCGTGCGGGACACGATTCTTTCGATACAGGGACACCTTGTCGGGAGTGGAGACAACGGAGCATTTGGCGATGAAGAAGAGGACTTTTCTTTTATATCCGAGGACACGGCTCTCAAATACTTTAAGGATTTGCCGGAAGCTCTTGAAAACAGTGTCAAGATAGCCGAGCGGTGCAACGTTACCCTAGAATTAGGCCGATGGATTTTTCCACACTTTATCGTGGAGAGCGGGCGCTCGTTCGACGAAGAGCTTCGCCATCTGGTTTATGAGGGGTTTAAAAAAAGAGGAATTGAAAAGAAAAAAGATATAGAGAAAAGGGTGGAATATGAATTAAAAATTATAAAGGATAAAAAGTTTTCACCATATTTTCTGATCGTTAGCGACCTGATTCGTCATGCGCGAGAGAACGGCATTCTTGCCAATATTCGTGGTTCGGTTATGGGTTCTATGGTGACGTATCTCTCGGGCATCACAAACGTCAACCCGCTAGAATACAATCTGACTTTTGAGCGTTTCCTCAATCCAGACCGTCCGTCAGCTCCCGATATAGACATGGATTTCGCGGATAATCGCCGTGACGAAATGATTGAATATGTTAAGGGCAAATATGGCGTGAATAGAGTGGCACAAATCGGAACCTTCGGGACGATGATGGCTCGTGGTGCTGTTCGTGATATCGCGCGTGCTTTGGGCTTCTCCTACACTGCCGGCGACCGCATAGCGAAACTCATACCATTCGGAGCCCAGGGTTTCCCTATGACGCTTGATCGCGCTATGGAAGAAAATCCGGATCTTAAAAAGCTCTATGAGGAAGACACGGAAGTAAAAACCATTATAGATATGGCGAAAAAAATTGAAGGCAACGCTCGCCACATTTCTGTTCACGCGGCTGGTGTTGTTATCGCACCGGAAGATCTAACAAATTACACTCCCCTGCAATACGATACCAAGGGAGAGAAGAAAGTTATCACTCAGTACGATATGTACTCTATCACCGACGAGTACGGTGGGGTGGGTCTTCTTAAATTCGATTTTCTTGGCTTAAGAAATCTCTCAATTATTGCTGACGCAATAGAGCGCATAAAAAAAATTGAAAATATTGAGGTAGATATCGAGCGCATACCTCTGGATGATAAAAAGACTTTTGAGATGCTTGCTCGTGGAGAAACGGAAGGCACCTTTCAGCTCAACGGCAACGCCATGACCAAGTTTCTGATGGATCTGAAACCGACAACCGTCCACGACATTCACGCCATGGTTGCGCTTTATCGCCCGGGACCAATGCAGTTTATTCCCCTCTTCATAGAAAGAAAACATGATCCAAAAAAGGTTAGCTACCCCGATCCGGCACTCAAACCTATACTTGAACGAACGTATGGCGTCTTGGTCTATCAGGATGACCTTCTCTCAATCGCCCACAACATCGCCGGATACTCGTGGGGAGAAGTGGACAAATTCCGTAAGGCCGTCGGCAAAAAAATTCCGGCAGAGATGGCAGCCCAAAAGGAAAAATTCGTACATGGATGCATTGAGCATTCAAAGTGGCCAGAAAAGAAGGCCCGCGCTCTCTGGGATTGGATTGAGCCCTTCGCGGCTTACGGCTTCAATAAAGCCCATTCGGTTTCTTACGGTCATGTCGCTTATCAGACCGCCTGGCTTAAAGCGAACTTCCCGGAAATTTATATGTCAGCGGTTTTAACAGCTGAATCCGGAGATGTCGACAAAATCGGCATCATGATAAACGAATGCAAGCGCATGGGAATCGAGGTGCTCCCGCCATCCGTCAATGAAAGTTTTTCCCAATTTACTGTGGTTAATGAAAAACCCTATAAAATAAGATTCGGTCTTACCACCATAAAAAATTTTGGCGACGGCATATCAAGTTCGATTACTGCCGAGAGAAAGCGTGGCGGCAAATTCAAAAACTTGGCTGATTTTCTAGATAGAATCAAAGACAAAAACCTTAATAAAAAATCTCTAGAATCTCTAATCAAATGCGGGGCACTAGACGAATTCGACGAACGTGGCAAGCTCTTCGCGAATCTAGAGAGCCTTCTTGAATATCATCGAGAAAGAATGGGTACACCCAAGAACCAAAGTTCACTTTTCGGGCTTATGTCGGAAAGTGCTTCTCTGCCGGCACTCAGACTGCAAGATTCTCCCCCAGCGTCGCAAAAAGACAGGCTTTTCTGGGAAAAAGAACTTTTGGGTCTCTATATTTCGGGTCACCCTCTTGAGAGCCACAAGGACAAGCTTTTATCGGTTAAAACGAGTATCAATAAACTCCAAGAATTGCGAGAAGGCAGTGAGGCCGTTATCGCCGGTATCGTCGAGAATGCTAGAGATGTATTAACTAAAAGAAATGAGCGTATGGTGTTCATGAAACTTGCCGATCTCTCTGGTGCTACGGAAGTCGCGATCTTTCCCAAAGTGCTTTCTGATTTTCGTGAATTCGTACAGCAAGACGCCTGCATCGCCATCAAAGGTCGAGTGTCCAAACGTCGAGGCGAAACCTCATTCATTGCCGAAAAGATTAAGGCCTTGTAGGATTAAGCGCATGGAAAGAGACCACAAAAAACTCGGAAAAGAACTTGGACTTTTTTACATAGATGAAACTGTTGGTAAGGGTCTGCCTATGCTTTTGGCAAAAGGGGCGGTTATCCGCCGAGAACTAGAGCGTTTTATCGTCGATGAGGAGATAAGGAGGGGCTACAACCACGTATATACTCCAGACCTAGCGCGACTTGAGTTATATAAAAAATCAGGACACTTCCCCCACTACCGAGACTCTATGTACGCTCCGATAAAGATAGATGATGAAGAATTTATGCTCCGCCCCATGACTTGTCCGCACCATTTTCAACTTTATCTCTCAAAACCGCATAGTTACAGAGAGCTTCCTATGCGTATAGCCGAGGTGGCAAAACTATACAGATATGAACAATCCGGAGAACTTATGGGATTGCAGAGAGTGCGTACTTTCTGTTTATCAGATGCACACATCATTTGTGCTTCGGAGGAGGAGGCTGTCGAAGAAATGGGCGGAGCACTTGATTTAATAGAATACGCGAACGGGAAGCTTGGTCTTAAGTTTGGTATCGATTATCGCTATCGCCTTTCCCTCGGAGATAAAAAAAATACGGAAAAATACTATAAAGACGATCAAGGTTGGGAAAAAGCGGAAGATCTATTAAGAAAACTTATGAAAAAGCGTGGGGTTGAATTTGAGGAAGCAAAGAATGAGGCTGCTTTCTATGGTCCGAAAATAGATATTCAGATGAAAAATGCGAATGGTAAAGAAGACACCGCCTTTACCGTACAATACGACCTTTGCATGCCTGAAAGATTCAACCTTACCTATATTGGAGAAGATGGCAAAGAGCACCGCGCTTTTGTGGTTCATCGCTCCTCCATAGGTGCCATAGAGCGAATAATGGCTTTTCTTATAGAAAAACATGCTGGTAACTTCCCTCTTTGGCTTTCTCCGGTGCAAGTAAAAATTTTACCCATAGGAGAAACTCATATTAAGTTTGCCGAAGAAGTCCTAAAAAAGCTTAAACAAAATGACCTTAGAGCCGAGCTGGATAACTCCGGAGAAAGTCTGGCAAAAAAAGTAAGAGAGGCGAAGGTGGAAAAGGTTCCCTATATAGCTGTTATCGGAGATAAGGAGCTCACAGAAGAAAAAATCACGCTTGAGAGTAGGGATGGTGGGAAAATAGGAAGTTTGGATATAGAAAATCTAATTACGCGACTAAAGGAGGAGATCAGCAACAGAACCTAACTTTTAGGTTTCAGAGTCGGAAAGAGTATGACTTCTTTTATGTTTTTGGTATCTGTAAGAAGCATTACTAGGCGGTCTATACCGATACCGATACCGCCGTTTGGTGGCATACCGTATTCCATGGCCTCCAGGTAATCAAGGTCTGAAGGAGAAATTTCTTTTTTGCCTTTCTGACCCTTTTTATCTTCTTCCAAATATCTTTCTTTTTGATCAAGAGGATTGTTGAGTTCAGAGAAGGCGTTGACCAATTCAAGCCCACCGGCAACCAGCTGAAACCTGTCTATAAGCTCTGGGTTGTCTTTTATACGTTTAGCAAACGGATTGTGTGAAAGAGGGTAATCAATAAGAAAGGTCGGCTGAATAAGTTTGGGACGGAGTTCTTTCTTATATTCTTCATCCGAAATATTCGGGTATTTCATTACTTTGAAACTTTTACCGAAATCAATTTCTTCCCCCTGATATTTGAATTTGGTCTTGCCAAACATCTCCTCGGCTAAAAACTTGAAAAGTTTTTCTATAAACACGCGCTGGCTTTTGGCGTCGGCGTAAGCCTCGTTTGATTCAAGCATCGTGAACTCGGGGTTGTGCGAAGTATCTATTCCCTCGTTTCGAAAGCGCTTACCTAACTCAAAGACCTTATTCATGCCACCGACAATAAGTTTTTTAAGATAAAGTTCCTGCGCCACGGGTAAATAAAAATCCATATCCAGAGCATTATGATGCGTCTTAAATGGCTCAGCGGTGGCCCCACCGGCTAGGGGCTGAAGGTTCGGCAATTCAACTTCAACAAACCCCGCTTCAAGGTAAAACTGCCTGATTAGCGCAATAATCTTCGCCCTCGCTATAAATCTCTCTTTAACCTCTGGATTTGAAAGCAGGTCAAGATAGCGTTTTCTAAAACGTTCTTCCACGTCTTGTAAGCCGTGCCATTTTTCCGGCATGGGTAACAGAGACTTTGCGAGCATTCTTATTTCTTCCACCAGGATTGTTTTTTCGTTCTTTTTGGTAAGAAAGAGTGTGCCTTTTACTTCTACAAAATCTCCTATATCAAAATTTTTTTCAAAAAATTCATATTGAGGAGTGGGGATGGGTTCACCACTCTTGAGCAGAGCCTGGAATCTGGCAGTTCCGTCGTCGAAATTAAAAAAAGTGATTTTGCCCTGCGCACGTAAGGAAACTATTCTTCCGACCATAAACAAACTCTTACCTGCCTTTGAGAGTTTGGTGAATTCTTTTACGGCCTCTGAGCAGGTAAGATCAATAGAACTTTCCGCAGGATACGGGTCGACTCCGCTCTCGATTAGAGCCTTGAGCTTCGAGAGTCTTGCTTGCTTTATATCTTCTAAAGACGCCATTACTTAATGTCTATAATCTTATACGACATCATACCATTCGGCGTATCGAATGAGAAAGATTCGCCTTTAGTTTTACCCATAGCCGCTATCCCCAGAGGCGAGCGGATTGATATTTTGCCTTGGCTCGCATCGGCTTCTTCAGAACCAACCATGGTGTATGATTTCTTTGTTTTATCTTTGTCCTTTTCTACGGTAATAATAGAGCCAACGGCCACCACATTAACGCCGTGGGTAGAAATAATTTTCGCTGATTTTAGAATAGACTCAAGACGGCTGATACGATCCTCGAGAACCGCCTGGCTGTCGCGAGCTTCTTGATATTCCTGGTTCTCGGAGAAGTCGCCCAGAGATTTCGCATACTCTAGAGCTTCGGCTACTTCCTTTCTCTTAACAGTTTTTAAATTTTCAAGTTCTTTTTTAAATTCTTCGAATTTTTCTTTGGTCAGGTATTCTTGGTCGTTCTTCATAAGTTTTAAAATTAGCGAGAGATATCATATCTCAAGATCGAAACAAAATCAATTTTCTCGGCTGGCAGTCAAATATTCTGGAGCGTTTGTGGCCATCCAATCAAACAATTGTCTCATAACAAAAGTGGCGCCAACGGTGTTTGAACTCGGTCCCTTTTCCATAACTGTAGCCCAGGCATATTGAGGATTATCAAATGGGAAAAACCCGACGGACCAGGAGTTGACATAAAGCTTACTGGATCCGACTTCCGCAGTACCTGTTTTTGCGGCGATTTTTACATACGGAACATTTAGGCCGACCGAGGTGCCGTAACTTACTGCTTCTCTCATACCCTCGCGTACTATCTGCCAGTCCTCTGCATTAAAGTTAAGTGCACGAACTATAGAATCAGAAGTGCCGCCAACCGTTAGAGACGGTTTTAAAATTAAGCCCCCGTTCGCGAAGGCGGCTATATAGCGCGCCATGTTAAGCGGTGTCGCCTGGGTGCCGTACTGGCCGATTGATGTTATATAGGTGTCGCCCAGACGCCACGGCTCATTATTAAACCTTTCCTTTTTCCACTCTGGAGTTGGTATCACCCCCTCAAGTTCGCCTCCGAGGTTTATGCCAGTCAATTCCGCAAGGCCGAATAATTTAAAATATTTGTCGAGAGCGGTAATACCTAGACCCTTTTGGTTGCCAAAACCGCCGCCGATGTAATAAAAATAAGTATCCGAGGAAACTGCCAGAGCTCGCCTCATATCGGTCCAACCATGTGCTTTCCAATCTTTAAAAATTGAGGGTTTTGCCGGATCGTAAGGATTCTCGACAACTATGGAGCCTGTGCTCTGTATTTCTTTATCTGGAGAGATAATACCTTCATTCAGGGCGGCAAGGGCCACGATAGGTTTAATGATAGAGCCGGGAGTATAAAGCCCGCCGACAGCGCGATTAAGAAACGGCTTACTGGCGCTAGATAGCCAGTTATCGATAGTGGCGCGATCGGAACCATCGGTTAAAACATTTGAATCGTATTCCGGATAACTTGTTAGTGCGATAACTTCCCCAGTCTTTATGTCTAAAATGACCCCTGCCCCACCGGTAAAGCCTTTGTCGAGAGCCAGGGCTTCAATGGATTTATACAGCACTTTAGAAAGACGGGAGTCGATTGAAAGTACAAGTTCGGCCCCATCAATTGGTCTACGTACGATGGCCTCGGAGGTAATGTTGCCAACTGCGTCTATCTCTCTTAACCTTAGTCCGTTCGTGCCTCTTAGAGACTCGTCGAAACTCCGTTCAACTCCGTCTTGACCGCGATAATTCTCTTCATAGTAAAATCCGGATCTGTCGGCTAAAGGATATTTAACATAGCCAACCACATGGGCTATACCAGGAATATCGGCATAAACACGACCGGCAAAGTCATCATTTTCCTCACGGAGCTCGTTTGTAGCCAGTTCAACCATGTTCCTGTCGTAAATTAAGCCTCTGTTTGAGAAAATTATTGTCTGCTCCAGGCGGTTGTTGTCAGAAATTTCGGCGTAAATTTCTCCATTTATTACTCCAAGAGACCAGAGTTTGAAGCCAAGACCGAAAACAAGTATTACCGAAACAATCTTAACTACTAAAAAAGTTTTGGCTCCTACCGGCATTTCTATCCTGCCCTCAAAGCGAGTTTCGTCGAATCCAGGGAGATTTGCGGAGTCAAGAAAGACATCTTCTGGGTTTATGTCCTGATACTTGGCGCCGGAGTGCCAAGTCGGGTTAAGTTTCTTTCTTATTAATCGTATGAATCTTTTAAGCATGATATCTTAGTCTTTCTCTAAGTGGTATAAAAACTATGGCTACAATAAGCGCGTAAAAACCAAGTGACGAGAAGATCGCGCCAAGATTTTCAAAAGCCCCACCATAAAGCGCGTCGGAGAGAAGGGCGAAAATAATACCCTCCCAATAAATTGGAAAAAGGGCTATGGCAATAAAAAGCAGGGGCAAATACACCCAGTACGGCAAAAACAAGACTGACAAAAATAAAACCAGAGAAGTGATAATTCTCTTTGTCATGGTAAAACTAGAACAAACCTTATACTAAAAATATTGGCAGGACTTTTTGCCAAAACCTCTTTGAAGGAACTTGTTGGCTCATTGGCAACATCACCTACAACCGCAAGCAACCTAGAGGAGATGTTAGCAGACAAAATTCTATCGCCGACTTCAACTGCCGTATCTTGTGGCACGATAATTTTAAAATTCCCCGCACCTGTGCCAATAAGCGTGACGGCGACATTATTCCTTTCAAGAACGGCAGGTGTTTCTATTTTATCTGCGGAGAAAAGTGTTACTCTTGCTCGATTAGAAAACACTTCCGAAACATAGCCGAGCGCCACCCCTTCAGGTAAAAAGATTCTTGAACCCACAGAAAGTGATTCGTCGGTCCCGGCATCTATTATAATCGTGTCGTATGTTGACTGGGGAGGATGGGTCAGAACCGTGGCAATAAGTTCGGTTTCCGACCCTCTTCTACCAGCAAGCTCGAGAAGTGTCTGCCTGGTTTCTGCTCCAACCGCAGACATAAGCTCCGTCTCAAGCGACAGAACCCTTTCTTTCAGCCGCGTATTTTCGTCATGCAGTTTGCGCTGTGATTTAAAAAAAGAACTTAGATTTCCGAAGTTTTTGGTAATGGCGCTCTCCGTTCTCCAAGCAGAAGAAAATAGCGAAACGAGAGCTTCATTAAAAATGGAAAATACTGTTGCGCCCAGTACAAAAACTGTGATTAGAATAAAAATATTTTTAACGTAACTTGTGGCGTGTCTATTTTTTGGGAGGTAGTTCACTTTCGTTTTCTATTAGAACATCCTTAAACTTTTCCAAGTCTTCAAGGATAATACCAGCCCCGCGAGCAACCGTTGTCAGCGGATCATCAGAGACGTAAACCGGTACATTAATTTCGCTTTCAATAAGCTCCGGTAACCCCTTAACCAAGGCGCCGCCGCCCGCAAGATAAACCCCTCTTTGCATTATGTCGCTCAAAATTTCGGGTGGAGAGGATTCAAGAACTTCTTTAATTGCTTCAACGAGACTTTCCATAGACTGTGACAGGGCGTCGCGAACATCGTTGTCGGTAATGACTATTTCCTTCGGCAGACCGGTTACCAAATCACGTCCCTTAACCGCCATCTCGAGGGGGGCGTGCGTGGGCAGGACAGAGCCAATCGAAATCTTGATTGTCTCGGCTGTTTTTTCGCCTAAAAGAACTTTAAATTGATTTCTTACGTATGCGACTATGTCCGCATTGAACTTATCTCCGGCTATACGCAAATTTTTTGACCGAACGACACCGCCTAGAGAAATGACGGCAATATCGGAGGTCCCGCCGCCAATATCAATAACCATGTTGCCCGTAGGCTCGTGAATCGGCAGACGCATACCAATAGCGGCGGCCATCGGCTCTTCTACAATATGCACTTCGCCGGCGCCTGCGTTTCTCGTGGCGTCTCTTACGGCTCGAATCTCAACATTAGTAATATTTGAAGGTACGCCGACAACGACTCTGGGACTTAGAATTTTATTAACACCACGCGTGGCTTTACCTAAGAGATAGCTAACCATTTCCTCGGTAATTTCAAAGTCAGAAATAACACCGTCAACCAGAGGTTTTATAGCAAGAATATGGCTAGGAGTACGACCCAGCATGGCACGAGCCTCACTCCCAACAGCAACTACCTGGCCGGTTTTCTGGTTAACCGCCACGACGGACGGTTCGTTAATAACTATGCCTCGACCGCGAAGGTAGACAAGGGTGTTGGCGGTGCCCAGGTCAATACCAATGTCGTGCGAGAAAAGATTCCTCCAACCCTTTTTACCAAAAAATTTCATTGCTGTTTCAAATCCTTTATGAGATCAGTTATGGATAAGTTCTGTGTTTTTCCGCTAGTGCGGTCTTTGACTTCAAGCGTGGTGCCTTTGGTCTTCTCGCCGACTATTACTATGGTCGGAATACCAATGAGTTCGGCGTCGGCAAACTTTTCACCCGCGCGGAGGTCGCGGTCATCGTAGAGCACCTCTACCCCTTTAGATAGAAGAGTTTCATAAATCTTATCGGCAAGTTTTTTGTTTTTATCTGAGAGAGAAATAAGATGCACCTGAAAAGGCGCGACAGATTTGGGCCATACGATACCTTTTTCGTCCGAGAGCACCTCTACGATGGTTCCCATAAGCCGCCCGAGCCCAATACCGTAAGAACCCATGATTACAGGCCTTTTTTCACCTTTTTTATCGGTAAATACAAGCCCCAGCTTTTCCGAAAAGCGAGTGCCAAGGGAAAAAATATTGCCCACTTCCACAGCTCTTTTTTCTTCTAAACCCTTGGGTGCCTCAACCTCTTTGTTTACTGCTTCTTTTTTATCCTTATTGGTTATATAAATTGTATCCTCACCTACTTCCGTCACCGTCTGAAACTCGTGAGAAAATTCCGAAAAACTCCCGCCCAGAGCTTTAGTTAGGTAAGTAAATTCACCGATACCAACACGATCAAAAATTTTCCTGTACGCTCCTTTAATTTCCTCATAGAACTTGTTATGTTCATCTTCCGAACTTGAGAATGAATACAGATCTTTCATTACAAACTCAAGGGTGCGCATGACACCGCTTTGAGAACGGAGCTCGTTTCTGAATTTTGTCTGAAACTGATAAATATATAGAGGTAAATCTTTGTAAGAACTTACGTGTGAAGTTAGTATTTTGGTTAAAGGTTCCTCGTGGGTAAATGCCAACCCCAAGAATTGCTCACCTCTTCTTTTTGTCTTAAACCAAATGTCGTCTTCACCAAGGTCCCACCTTTCCGTTTCTCTCCAATTTTTTTCACCTTGAAGAGCGGTAAGCGAGAGCTCCTGACCACCTATCACATTCATCTCCTCTCTAATCAAATTCTCGAGCTTCTTGATGACTCTCAGACCCAGAGGCAGAAAATCGTAAACCCCCGCCATTTCTTTATTGATAAAACCTGCCCTGATAAGAAGCTTGGCGTTTTTGGCTTCTTCGTCCTTGGGTGCCTCCCTACGCGTCTTGGTGAATAGCTCGGTCTGTCGCATCGCACCATTCTACAAAAATCCGCCCCAAAAACAAAGTTCTAGAAAATATTTCTGACGTCCTGAATTGTGATAAGAACCATAAGAAAAATCAGAAGAGCGAACCCTATGCCGTTAGCGACATTGGCAACTCTTGCCGGAATGGTGCGACGAGTTAGAGCCTCAATACCGACGAAGAGCAGTCGTCCGCCGTCGAGCGCCGGAAAAGGTAAGAGGTTAATAATCGCAAGATTTATTGAAATAAGTGCCGTGAATGTCAGCACGTAACCGAGACCAAGCTCCTTGACATCGCCCACCATACCGACAATGCCAACGGGACCGGTAACACCGGAAAGATCAGCTTTACCGCTCACGGCCTGAAAGAGAAAATTTCCGATGGCTTTTGCTGTTGCAACTGTAAGTTCGGAAGTGGTTTTCAATCCATGCCATAAGGCGAGGTGTAGCGGTAATTTAGCGATACCAACGACCTCCATAGAAATACCGATGGCGGGTCTATCACCGATGATTCCCCCCTCGGGGGTAACCATTTTTTCCGACACTTCACCGCCACGGTCTATGCCGAAGACTAGTGGCTCATACGACTGGGCGATAAAAAGAGAAAGTTCCTCCGGTGTAAGCCCGGAAGAGTTAATTCCCCTGGTAAGAGAAATGATAGTATCACCAGATTTTATACCGGCCTCTGCCGCCGGAGAGCCTGGCAGGACTGTTGTTATGGTCGTTTTTGGATTCTCCACGGGTAGGGTTGAGTTGGCGGGAGCCGGAATGCCAACGATAAACCCCAGAGAAAAAAGAACCCAGGCGAAAAGGAAATTGCCGACTACTCCGGCTACTAAAACCGACGATTGAATTGCACGATTTTTCGACACAAAGCTTTCTTTGTTTGTCGTATCGCCTTCTTCGGGATTTTCACCGAAAATTTTGACAAACCCGCCGAATGGCAGCCAGTTTAAAGTAAAAGGGGTATTCTTCCAGGAAAAAAGTGTCTTAGCCCTTGGCGGAAAACCGAGGCCGAATTCATCAACCCGAATACCGAAATATCGCGCCACAAGAAAGTGCCCAAGCTCGTGGACTATGATGAGGGTGCTGAGAATGATTAGGAAAATAAGTATTGACACGACTGGTTATGCTAAAATTTCTTTCTCTTTTTTGGTTGAGAGCTCCTCTAGCTTCTTGTTTGCATCATCAACGAGTTTTTGTAATTCGTTTCTCAATCTAAACTTATCGTCTTTGTTTAGAGTTCCATCTTTTTCTTTCTTATCAAGTCCCGAAAGAATTTTTTCGCGTTCCACACGAATCTTTATTCGCGCTTCTTCTAACTTCTCCTTTAGCGTCTTCGTGAGAATATTGCGACGCTCCGCGGTCAAATCAGGAAACGAAACTCTAATACCCTGCGAGTCCGTAGCGACCGAGAGACCAAGATTAGCTTCACGGATACTCTTATCAATCTCGGCGGCAACGGCCTTATCCCAAGGTGCGATAAGAAGCGACTTTGGGCCAGAGGTGGTAATAGATGCCACTTGTTTTACCGGAACTTTTGAACCATAGGATTCAACCATAACAGAGTCAAGAATGGTGGGGGTGGCTTGTCCGGTCCGTAAACCAAGATACTCACGTCTAAGCCAGTCAAGAGTGGCTTCGCTAGTCTTTTTAAATCCACCGAAATCGTAAGACATGGCGAGATTATATCACTAAGGCGAGATGTTCTATAACAATTCTCGCTCCTATATTTTGGTCCCTTAAAAGTCTGCGGATACCGTATGCTTTTGCCAGAATCTCGGTTTGCTTTTCTTTTTTCATAAGAAATATTAAGTCGTCTAAAAACGCCGATAAATCGCCATTATCTTCTGCAAATTTTGATGCGAAGGCGAGCCTTTTCTTCAGGGGCAGCGTGTAGAAGTCCTTGACCCGGTTTAGATCTTCTGTTTTTTCCAGGAATACTATATTCATTCTCGAAAGGAGGGTTGGAACGATAAGACTTTTCTCCCGAGTGGCAAGGAAGAAATATGTGCCGGGAGCCGGGTCTTCAAAAAGTTTTAAGAGTGCATTTTGTGCCTCAAGAGTAATCTTGTCTGGCAAGATAAGAAAAAATTTTTCTGCCCCAAGGGCCTTCCTTGAAGCAAGCTTCTTTAGCTCTCTTACTTCATCTATGCCAAGAGTATTGGGTTTTATCACGAGGAAATCGGGATTGTTTACCAATTTAACACCGACCTCCTCAAGGTGCCTACGTAAAAAGCGCTCCGCTTCAAACGGCGCACCCACAAGAAGATTGGCGTGGTGATTTTTCAATATTTTTTAACTATTTACCCCTAATTTTTCTTTACGTCGAGAAGTTCAACCTCAAAGATTAGTGTGGAGTTCGGTGGTATGGGACCAGCACCGCTTACACCATAGGCATAGTCGGGAGCAATAATAAGTACTCGCCTGCCTCCAGTCTTCATACCAAGAAGTCCTTCGTCCCAACCTCTAATAACACCCCCAGCACCCAAGGTAAACTCGAATGGCACATTTCTATCGAGAGAGCTGTCAAAAACTCTACCGTCAAGAAAACTGCCAACATAGTGAACGGTGACAACATCACCCCTACCTGCCTCCGAGCCGGTGCCAAGAACTAAATCTTCTGCAACAAACCCAGTTTCTGGCACTTCGGTATTCGAACGCGGTGAACCGCTGAAAAGATTCATGATTGGATTAGAAAATAAAAGATAACCAAGGAGACCTACGCTTGTAAAAACGGCAATCCACTGGTTTCTCGATAAATGTTTCATAATTATTTTGCTTTAAGAGCTTCGTTATATGATATGATAGCCCTATGAAAGAATCAAACGGAAGTCCCCTGACCCTGAGCCGAAGGGAAATGCATGCCCTGACGAAGAAAAGGATTGAGGAAATTACCAAAGAGTTTACGGAGGGTTTCAAGTTCCTAGAGGACTACCCAAGATCGGTCACTTTTTTCGGTGGAAACCAGCTTAGGGAGGACAATAAATACTATAAAAGCGCGCAAACCTTGGCGTCGCGACTGGTAAAAGAGCTTGGTCTGTCAGTTATCTCTGGAGGGGGGCCAGGGATTATGGAGGCGGCAAATCGCGGCGCCTTTGAAGCTGGTGGAAAATCCTTAGGTCTTCTTATAAGACTCCCGGATGGCCAAATTACCAATAAATACATCACGGCTGAGTTTTTGGCCCATTATTTTTTCGTAAGAAAGGTTTGTCTAACTTTTTCGGCTGAGGCGTTTATCTTTTTCCCTGGCGGTTTCGGAACCCTTGACGAATTTTTCGAAATAGCAACGCTAGTTCAAACAAAAAAAGTAAAAGGGGTGCCGATAATCTGTGTCGGGTCAGATTACTGGAACTCACTCAAGGAGTTTATGAAAAAAGAATTACAAACGCGTGGCACCGTAAATGAAGAGGACCTGGGACTTTTCCACATTACGGATGATCATGACGAAGTTGTGGAAATATTGAACAAATTACCTTTTAATAACGGAAATAACATCTAGTGGATTTAAAGAATAAACACTGCAGACCCTGCGAAGATGGTGCCGAGCCAATGTCGGCGAAGGATGTTGAGAAATTTAATAAAGAGATCGGTCTGTGGAACATTATTGATAGCGCAAGACTTGAAAAAACTTTTACATTCAAAGACTTCGGAGAAGCGCTTACTTTCGTAAACAAGGTCGGAGAAATTGCTGAGAGCGAAGGGCACCACCCGAATATTTATCTCTTTGATTACAAAAAAGTAAAGATTGAGCTTTATACACACTCTGTAAACGGACTCTCCGAGAACGATTTTATCCTCGCCTCGCGAATTAATGAACTCTAAATTATAAAAGACCAGCACCGAGGTGCTGGTCTGTGGATAGTCAGTACTGGCTGACTTTGCGTCGCGGCTCGCGAGCGGGCATGAAATGCCCTTGCGGCCGAGTGATACGCTGCGCCCTTTGGGCTGGTATGGAACGCCGGTAGCGCTCCTTGTGGTCGCGGTAACTGTGATAGTCACCGTCGTGGTCGAGAGTGAATCCGAGAGCGAGCTCTCGTGCGACCCTCTCGAGAATCACCTGACGGGCCACTGCTTCCCTGCAGATGGCAACACACGATTCCGTCGAGAACTCGAAAGCCCACGAAGGAACCAGGCCGTCTTCTTTTTGTAACTGAACAAATGCTGACCCGCTGACACAATCCGTGTCGAAGAGGGCCACCATCCCCGCAACAGGCTCCATCAGCCGTGCATCCTCGATGGACTTCAGCACACAAGCACGATGGCTCATGCTCTTCAGTGCCAGAATCACTTCGCGGCTTCTGGGATTTTGAATCCCGTTGCCACCGTGAAGTGTGAGGAAGACGAGCTGTTCACGGACTTTTCCGTCCGCTGGATAGGTTTTTGTATCCACCTGTTACCCCTTAAGGACGTTGAGAAAGGACAACATAGTCCCACAAAATAGTCTACCGAAAACCTCTGAAATGTCAAGGTGGGTTTAGGGGTACCCCTTGCATTTTTAAAAGCTTTATTGTATAATCCCGCCTAGACTTTGGTACTTAGTACCTTTCAATTACTTCAAAGCGCTCAAGCGCGAGGAGATTCAAATGTTTTTCGTGATTGGGTTAATTCTTGCGACAGCAATCGCCCTCGGTCTCGTGGTTGCCCTGCGGCGCTTTGCCGCAAGGGAGAACCCGACCATCATAACCTTCCCACCAGCCCAAAGACACGCTCTGGTGACAACCAAGAGTGTCTCGCCGGAGAAGGTCAAGAGCAATGACAAGACGGAGGAGCAGGGTAACGTCGTTGACGTCGTTCATGCGATTCCGGGCAAGTGGCTCGACAAGTCAGGAGACGATCCGTGGAACTGGTGCTACAAAGACGAGGACGAAGAACATAAGGAACCGCGAGGTCTCCTCTATGTTCTCTTCGGCATTGCCTTTATCGGCTTCTTCCGATACCTGCGCCTCAATGAGGTGAGAACCTTCCGTTGGGGCAGGAAGGAAGAAGAGACGGAGTATCACATGCTCTCCAAGAGTTCGCTGACGCGCTTCCCGTTCTTTTCGGGACAGCACGACATCAGACTCAAGGGCATTGAGACCAAGCAAATCCTCAAGGTTGATCTTCTCTTGAACATCATCTTTGAGGAAACGTACCCTGTCAGGGTGCGTCTCCGTACGGCCGATCCTTACGCCGTCTTGACTATGATGGTCTCCAAGCTCACCATCAGTCTCATCGGCGGACACGATGCCAAGGATATTGTTCAGAAGAAAGAGCTCCAGGATGACCTCGCGCGTGACATTGAGAATGCTGTCAAGAAGAGCGTCGTCGAAGAGCTTGGCATCACCATCAAAAAGGTGACGCTCGCCGAAATCGATTTCGAAGAGGAAACCAAAAAACTCCTCGAACTCGAAGCCAAAACCGACCTTGAGAACAGGGCGCGGCTCGCCCTGGCGGATAACTATAAAGAAACAGAGATCAGAAAGGCCGAAGGCGACAGGCAGGCGCGTATCCTTCGCAATGAAGGAGATGCGCACCGAGTGGAACACGTCATCAAGCCAGTTGTTGGCCTTGGTGAACTTGGCGTTCAGGTGCGCCAGGCCGAAGCGTATGAGACCAACAAGACCATGACGACTCTCGTCGTCGGTCAGGGTGCGACCCCGGTCGTTCCCGTTGGAGCGAAGTAATCATTGAGAGCCGAGTAGCAATACTCGGCTCTTTTTTATTAAGTTGACAAATGCTAAGTTATTGTGATATAATTAGAGCAGATTGAACTTTAACACGTGAGGTGATTTATGAGTGGGTTCTGGACTAAATTTGGTGGTGTTGCAGACCAGCTGGATGCACTCGCTGGTCGAGTCATCCTCAAGGTCTGGAATCGGATCAGGCCGAGAATCTGGGCAATCACAGGGATGAAGGTGCTTTTTTCACTTTTCATCCTCTTTGCCTGGTGGCTCGGAAAGATGGCTGAGAAGGCGGCATCATCCGTCGGCTCAATCCCCTCTTACGCATGGTGGTGGATCGTCGGTATTCCTACTGCGATTGTCGTTATCGTTCTTCTCTGGAAGAACAGGTCCACAGTGCTCACACCGCTCGGACAAGTGAGGGCGAAATTTAGTTTCGCGCGGGTTCTCGGGGTTCTGGCGATTGTCGGTGTCGTCACACTCATCGTCTTCAATGACGAGATCAAGGGTGCGGCTAGAGGATACCTCCAAGACAAGGAAATCGGCGGTCTGCCGATTCTTGCTAGGGGTAAGCCCGCTTCACCCGAGGCGACTCTCGCGATCATCGCCGAGTGCGAGTCGGGGGGTAGACACTGGAACGACGACGGCTCTGTCGTTACGAATAAAAACAAAGACGGCAGTATCGACATCGGTCGCTGGCAGATTAACTCTCAGCACTGGGAGAGAGCGAAGTCCATGGGTCATGATGTATCAACCGAGGAGGGCAATGAGGCATTCGCCAAGGTGCTCTTCAACAAGTACGGTACAGATCCGTGGAACTCGTCTCGAGAGTGCTGGGGAGACAAGATCTACGCACACTACGCAAAGAGCTTCTCGGGCGAGACCGTCGCGACTGGCACTATTCGTGTCGGACGAGACTGGTCTAGTTGGGTCTCTGTTCCTCCAGGGCAGGAACTCTTCTTTCAACGAATGGATGATACCGTTTCGTTCGAAATTGAGATTCAGGACGGAGATCGTTTCGAGTTCAAGCCGAATTTCCCTGGACACAAGAGGTTCGCGCTGATCCAGAGGGCCAGGTTCCGAGTCACGGATGAGAAGGCTGAAGAACTTTCTATCTGGCTTAGATTCTCGCCGTATGAAATCACTTAACGCAAAAGCCCCGACAATGATGTCGGGGCTTTTTTTCTGTGCGGATTCTTTTTTAGTTGAAGGGATACCCGGGAGTTACTCCAAGGGTTCCAAGAATCAGACGAATCAGACCATAGGCGGAAATCATGATGAACATCCCGAAGAGTCCCCAGAAAATCTTCCTCTTCCCCGTCGCTCGTTCGTCATCTGCGGTTTGACTACCGATAAACTGTATTATCCCTGCAAGAAAGATAACGAAAGCTATGGCGAAGATAAGAATTATCAGGGGGTTCAGTATGTATTGACTGATAGCCCCGAGAAATCCAGAGATATCCACTTTGGTCTAATTTAACTTAGTTCAAAGGTACACCAGGAACGGCTTGAAGATCTTCACCCTGGTTGATGCCAAGAGCATTGCCGATAAACTCGACCAAGCCCCAAACAGAAACCATAACGAAGAGGGCGATGAGACCCCAGAGCATGATCTTCTTCGCATCGGCCTTAGCTTCTTCATTGCCTTGGGCAAAGATGAATTTGACCAAGCCCCAGAAGAAGACCAGGAGGGCGATCGCAACGACGATCGGTAACAGGGTGTTTACCAGGTCACCAATGTTCGTGACGAAGGTGTCGATGTTACCCAGAGTCTGAGCTCCGACAAAAGCCGGAAGAGCAAGAAGCGATCCCAGAATTAATGCTTTTTTCATTTATTTAACTTATAGGCTTTGGCTAGTAATCTAGCCGTTATTTCTAATATACCTAAGCGGTACTACCCCATAATATCCTTTGTCTGTAACTACCGCAATCAAGTTATCCACGCCTCTTTTTCAAGGGTTTTTGGGATTACGGTATTGGACTCCAGGGTGGCTGTGGTCCTGGGCCTCCAGGCGGTAGAGCTCCGCCACTACCAGGAGGAGTGGCTCCGGGAGTCGGCGAGGGTCCTGGAAGAAACGCGTCTTCAAGAAAGGCGACGATACCCCAGACCGAGACCATAACGAAAAGAGCTATAAGACCCCAGATCATAAGCTTTTTGCCGGCCTCAACTGCCTTCTCGTCGCCCCCGACTCGAAAGATAAACTTAGCGAGTCCCCAGAAAAAAACTAGAAGCCCTATAGCCACGAGTACTCCTATTGTCGGATTTATAAGATCGCCAAAACTCTGAAGAAGACCGCTAATCCCCGCTTGGGCGAAGGCGGTAGACGGCGCGAGTATTAAAAAAAGTAATAAGTAATTATTCATTCCTAGAAACATCACTCCGGTAAAAGTGGTAAGCCAAAAGAATTGGAAAACCCTAAATCGTCGTGGAAGAGAGCAAGGATACCCCAGACCGAGACCATTATAAAAAGAGCTACGAGACCCCATTTCATAAGGTTCTTGCCATCGGCTATGGCCTTATCGCTATCTCCCCCTATACGAAAGATAAACTTAACGAGCCCCCAGATAAAAACAAGAAGCGCTAAGGCATAAAGAATAGGCACAAGAATCTGGATAATGTCCAGAAAAACTTCCGTCAGCTCTTGAAAGGTTGTTGGAGCAGGCTGCATTTTTTATATAGGGCAAGCGGGGCCACCAAGGGCGGCAATCGTTCTGCAGACAACATTTGCTATGACCCAGGCGCCGAGGAGTACAGCCGTACCGATTGATGTATAGAGAAGTGCTCTGTGGGCTTCTTTGAGCTTAGTTTCATTACCCTGCGCCGTGACATAGAGAAACCCAGAGAATATAAAAGCAAGGACGGCAATTACTCCACCTATCGGCAAGACCACGTCGTTAATAATAGTTCTGATAAGACCAAAGAGAGAATCCTGCGTGCCGAATGGATTGTTTAGAGTAACACTTATGGACGGGTTACCTCCGCTCCCTTGAGCGAGGACTAGGTCAAAAGATATGACGAAAAAAAGAAGTAGGGGTGTAAGTATTATAAGTAATTTTTTCATCATTATTGTGACAGAAGAGAAAATCCTGGCGCCAGAAGACTAGTAATAGTGTAAACGATAAGCCAGGCCGCGAGTATCCACAGGTAGCCGATGAAGACCTTTCTGAAAATTTCTTTGGCCCTGGTTTTCTGTGCCTCCTTACCGCCAGAAGTCATAAGAAGAAAGCCGGCGTAGATAAAGGCGATGACCGCGAGAAATGAGGAGAGAAGGACCAGGGTTCTTATAACATTTTGAGCAAGTTCTATCAGGTGGCCAAAGGTACACGGGTCGGCGGCACTACCGTCACAAACAATCAAATCGAAACCTTGAGCCGAAGCTGAATTAGCAAACATAAGAACTAGAGCGACGACGAAAGAAAAATACTTCATCTCTGTTTGATTATTGCATCAAGGTCCCGGTTCATCTTCCCTACCGCCTCTTGAACTCTCGCCCTGCCGCTCGTGACCGATTCTATAGCCTCGCGAAAGACTGTCTCAGTTTGCTTATCCGACGGATCAAGCCAACCCCGAGACTGTAGAGCAGAGTCGTAGAAAACGGAAAGTACGGCGTCGGTCGGTTTTCTCGCCAAGAGATCACGCCTGGTCGGCGGCAGAAACAGTGCGTCGGAGAGTTGCTTTTCGGAGCTTGCCGAAGTTAGCTTCCTGGCAACCTCAAGTGCAATAGCTGGATTCCTGGTACCGCGCGCCACGGCAATGCCGCGTAGATTGCCGAAGGTGGTCACTCTTGTTGAAACTCTGGATTGCGGCACAGGGGCAACGCCGAAGTTTAAATTTGGACTTTTATTTTTTAGAATTCGGTACTCGGAAGCAAAGCCAAGGTAGTAAGCAGAATCACCGCTCGTGAAGTGTGTTTGTGCGTCTATTAGAGAGCGGTTCCAGCTGTAGAAAATCTTGGTTGGATTTGAAAACTGGGTGTAGAACTCAAGGGCCGCCTCACCAGGCACAACCGGCAAGTTGAAGCTTTCTGATATCTGGGCCCTAAGATCGTTCTCGATAATTCTGGTTATCGGAGTGCCAGCCTGAAGCATGAGAAGGGAAAGGATATCTTTGGCGTGCGGAATGTTTCTAGACTCGCCGAGCGCCATAACGGAAGATATTAGATTTCCTGCAATATCTTTTTTCGACATATCGGCGGCAGAGGCATAAATTTCGTCCCAATATCCGATCGGATTGGCCCGACCCGCGGCAGAGAGCATATCTCTGTTGTAGTAGAGAACCATGGGGTCGATTAGGAGCGGTATGGCGTAGATACCGTTCCTATCCAGAAAGAGTTCCCCTTCTTCAATAAAAGTATTTTTAAAGTCGCGCTCACTGTAGGCCTCATAGGGAATGACTAGAAGCTTCGGTTTATTTTCAAGAAACCTATCTTGGGTAAGGATAATAAGGTCTGGCCCAGCGTCTCGAGCAAGGGCCTCGGTAAATTCAGTATCAATCGAAGAGGCAGAAATTTCCCTATAAATCACACTAAAAGCCTTATTGCTTGAAAACTCTGGAGTGCTTAGAAGCTGGTTGAAATCGAAAGACGGGATGTCGCCCCAGATGGTAACCCTAGTATCACCGCCGGAGGCGCCGCGGTATGAGGAGAAAACTATTACCGCAACGACGATAAAGGCGCCGAAGACCACCATGAGTATTATTTGAAACTTCGACATAGCTATCTAGATTCTACCGAGAGTAGAGAGGCCGCGCAACGAATAACTTAAAGGCAGATTAGAGATGCTATGGAATCGCCTTCTCTAAGCTTCATGATGCGTACACCCTGGGTCTGGCGACCGAGCACCGGAATCTCTTTGAGATCAACACGAACGACCTGACTCTTTTTAGAAATAGCCATGACCTCGGTTTCTTCCTCGGTAACAACTTGAGAAGTAATAACTAGTCCGGTTTTAGACGTCACCTTTGACGTTAGAACACCGGAACCTCCTCTACCCTGAACCTTGTATTCCTTAAGTGTGGTTCGTTTGCCGTAACCATTTGCCGAAATAACCAAAAGGTGTCCCGCCCTTGATTTATCGTCAATAGCATGCGCGCCGACAACGGCATCGGATTTGTCTAGTTTGATGGCCCTGACGCCACCGGCCGCTCTACCCATCTCACGAATTGCCGATTCTTTAAATCTGATTGATTGACCATGTTTTGTGACTATGGAAATATCGTCGCCCTTCTTTACAAGCTCAACCGAAACCAGTTTATCTTTCGGTGCAAGCTTTACCGCGATGATGCCGGAAGCTCTGACGTCTTGAAAACTTTTAGCGGCAACCTTCTTTGCAACGCCATTTTCCGTCACCATGAAAAGCGAGTTGCCGGCGTTCTCCGATGTTTTCGGCATAGCTAGGATGGAAGTTACCCTTTCCCCTTCCACCAGAGATATGAAATTCATAATAGATTTACCGCGAGTGGCGCGCTTGCCTTCCGGTATTTCAAACATTTTTATCTGATAGACCTTACCGCGATCTGTGAAGAAAAGCAGGTTTGCATGAGTGCTTGCTGTGAGAAAATTTGTGACAAAATCCTCTTCTTTTGTATCCAGATCCACAACACCGACACCGCCGCGCTTCTGGCGCCTGTATTCGTCTGGATTGGTGCGCTTGATATAGCCGCCGGAAGTAAGAACCAGGGCATTTTCTTCTTCGGGCACAAGATCTTCAACAGAGAGAATCTTTACCCCACCTTTCATAACCTTTGTTCTCCTGTCATCACCATACTTCTTTTTAAGGTCTTCGAGCTCTGTCTTTATTACCCGAAGAATCTTGGTGTTAGAGCCGAGGAGCTCTTTCATTTCTTTGATAAATGCCTGGACCTCCTTAAGTTCGTCCTCAACTTTCTTGCGTTCTAGCCCGGCAAGCTTTTGAAGTTTCATCTCGAGAATGGCATTCGCCTGAAGTTCCGAGAGCTTGAAGGTCTTCATTAAATCACGGCGAGCATCTTCAACGGTTTTCGAAGCGCGAATAAGTTTTATAACCTTATCTATATTGTCGAGCGCCTTAACAAGACCCAAAAGAATGTGTTCGCGCTCCTCCGCTCTTGCAATCTCGTATGCCGTGCGGCGCTTAACTACTGTTTCGCGGTGTTTAAGGAACTCCGTAAGCATGCTCTTGAGCGACAGGGTCTGCGGCACGCCGTCGACGAGGGCTACTAGGTTTAGGTGGAAGGTATCTTCAAGCTGGGTGTGTTTATAGAGAGAATTTAAAATCTTTTGTGGCTGACTGCCGTTTTTAAGATCAATTGCGATTCTTATATCTTTGGTAGACTCGTCACGAAGACCCTTTATGCCTTCTATTTTTTTCTCGCGGACTAGGTCAGCTATTTTTTCTATCAAGTCCGCTTTGTTGACGCGATAAGGAATGGCGCTTACGACAATCTGGAACTGTCCCGACTTCGTCTCGGTGATGTCCGCTACACCGCGGGTGACTATAGGTCCTCGGCCAGTGGCATAGGCGTGATGTATGTCTTTTTCATTAAAAATAATACCGCCGGTCGGAAAATCTGGACCCTTGATAAAGCCAAGCAGGTCTTCGGTTGTAGCGTCGCGCTTATCCGCAAGGTGGATCGTGGCGTCTATCACTTCGGAGAGATTGTGCGGCGGGATATTCGTTGCCATACCGACAGCAATTCCCAGAGTGCCGTTTAAAAGGAGGTTCGGAGCGGCCGACGGTAAAACTGTTGGCTCCGTCTTGGTTCCGTCGTAGTTTGGTCTAAAGTCAACCGTTTCCTTTTCTATATCTTTAAGCATCTCTGCCGAAAGGCGGCTCATCTTTGCTTCTGTGTATCGGTAAGCCGCAGCGCCGTCACCGTCGATTGAACCAAAGTTGCCTTGCCCGATTACTAATGGGTAGCGCATGGAAAAGTCTTGCGCCATTTTTACCATGGCCTCGTAGACTGACGTATCGCCATGCGGGTGATATTTACCTAAAACATCTCCGACAATGGTGGCTGATTTCTTGGTTTTGGCCGAAGACGAGAGGCCGATCTCGTTCATGGCGTAAAGAATTCTTCTGTGAACCGGTTTCAGGCCGTCGCGGACATCCGGCAGAGCTCGGTCGGTGATAACCGACATCGCGTAGTCGATAAACGACTCTTTCATCTCAGCCGTGATGGCTCGATTTACTACTCTTTGTTCTTCCTTGTTACTCATAACTTTCAAGGGCGTTATCCCTCATCTCACGATACTCAAGCTCCAGATTTATATCATTAACACCTTGTTTTATTCCGTTTAGACTATTTTTAACCGCTTCCAAACTTGAGCCAAGATTCGAGCGCATAGAATTTAAGGGGCTAACCTCGTTTACCGGCTGATTGTTTTCTACCTTTTTTGCAAGCTCCGCATTTCCGCCGAAATTTACCATAGACCAAACGGAGAAAATAATTATTGTTACCACCCCTGATACAAAAAGTGCAAAATTTTTCTTATGGCGATCTGATCTTCTGTGCAGTTGGGATAAATATTTTCTCATAAAATTTTATTCTTCCTTTAGTACGACAATTTCGCCCTCTTTCCCCTCTATATCCTTTTTCTTTACTACGAGTTTTTCTAGTGGCTCAACTTTGGTTTCGCTTCCCTCTTTTATAAACTTATCCAAGTTTTGTTTCAAATAATACATGGGAATAATGATGCCGGGTTCAAGAGAGACGGCGAGTTTATAGGCAGCAGAAGGGTCAATGGTACCCCCCTCGCCTATCGGTGCAAATAAAATATCGACATCTTCTATTGCCTCAAGGATTTCTTCCGAAAGGGTCGGGTTCGCAAGAGCTCCGAGGAAGCAAAGATTCATACCTTCAAAAGAGATGAGGTAGATGGTATTTATTTTCTTACCTGGACCTTCCGATGGAAATCCTTTGATAAAAATATTTTTGATTTCATACTCTCCTGGACCGTCTATAACGAAAGAGGCGGAGTCGCCACGAGAAGTTTGGTCTCGACCGTTAAAGTCAGGAAGGTTTGTGGTGATGAGAGTGACGTCGGCACCGAACCTCGTGGCCTTAAATTTTGAGTCTTTTGATATGGGGTTAAGGGCGAGGGTTATGTTTCCCTGCGAGATTTTGAAGCACTCGGCGCCGTGGTAACTCACTATCATTTACGCTCATTTTATCATAATTTGCTTGCTTTCGCACGCGCTTTTTGCTAATCTTTTTCTCGTTCCTTACTAGTACCCGCTAACGTAATCCCGTCCGAGTTCGGCACACAAGGAAAGAAACTCGACGGACCGAAAGCGGCCCACTCATTTGACTGAAAAAATTGACGAACGAGAGTTATTTCTCTCTGAACTTCCCAAACCGCCTGCCATAGACGAGCTCGTGGAAGGCCCTGTAATAAGTATCGACAAGGGAGCGGTCTTCATAGACTTGCCGCCTTTCGGCACCGGTATTATTTACGGCCGGGAATTTATCAACGCTCGAGACATTATTAAAAAGATTAACGTAGGCGACATCGTTGCCGGCAAGGTTGTCGGCATGGGTGGTAAAGACGGCTACATAGAAATCTCACTCAAGGAGGCAAGGCAGGCTTTAATCTGGGGTGAGGCGGAAGAAGCTATTAGTGAAAAAAGGGTGTTTGAGCTCGCCGTAGTTGATGCCAACAAAGGTGGTCTTATTATCAACTGGCAAGGTATTTCTGGCTTCTTACCTGCATCACAGTTAAAGCCAGAACACTATCCTCGTGTCTCGGACGGAGACAAGGACAAAATTCTTGATGAGCTTAGAAAGCTTGTAGGAGAAAAACTGCCGGTTACCATCATTGGTGCAAACCCTAAAGAAGGAAAACTTATCTTCTCCGAGAAAAGTCCTGAAACCAAGGACAAGGAAAATATTGTCGCAAGATACGCTCTTGGAGACGAACTTACGGGAGAAGTTACCGGTCTCGTTGATTTCGGAGTCTTTGTTAAGCTTGAAGAGGGGCTTGAGGGTCTGGTTCATATTTCGGAAATTGACTGGGGCTTAGTGGAGAATCCAAAAACGATGTTTAAAATTGGAGAGAAAGTGAGAGTCAAAGTTATTGAAATCAAGGATGATAAAATCTCGCTCTCCATCAAGGCTCTAAAAGAGAATCCGTGGCGCGAAGCAGAGAAAAAGTATAAAAAAGACGACACTGTCGAGGGCATTATCATCAAATTCAATAAATATGGCGCCCTAGCTTCCATAGAAGAGGGTGTAGCCGGTCTTGTTCATCTCTCCGAATTCGGCTCCGAAGAGAAGCTCCGTGAGAAACTCGAGATGGGTAAGGTCTACAACTTCAAAATAACTCTCTTTGACCCCAAAGAGCAGAAGATGGCCCTCTCGTTCGTCGATAAAAAATAATCCAAGATTTAGTTCGACTGATTGAAGCGGCTCATGGCAACTTCCTTGCCGTCTGTAACTATTGTTTCGAGCGCCTCTGATGTTTTCTTAAATATTTTTTTGAGTACCGCTTCTTCAGCTGGTTTAAACTTGCCGAGAATAAAATCAAGAACCGCTTTTTCACCCTTCGGTTTTCGAACTTTGCCTGATGGGGTGCTAGGTGCGATGCCGATACGAATGCGGATAAAATCTTCGGTCTTAAGAGCGCGAATGATCGACTCCACTCCCCTGTGACCGCCCGAGGATCTGCCGAAAGAAATCTTGAAGCGCCCTAAAGGTAAGTCGAGGTCATCATAAAGAACGATTAGTTTCTCCGCTGCTTTCTTACTTTTCACATACTTAGAGACGAAGGTGCCCGACTTATTCATAAAAACATCCGAGAAGATAAAATTTGCTTTTATCTTTTTATTTTCTGAAACAAACTCTTCGGCTAGGCGCCCGGCGTTGTGTCGGGTGTTCTCGTACATTTCTCCCGGATTACCCAAACCTACGACGATATACATGTCGCTATTGTGTCAAATAAGATTAAATAATACAATTCTTAAAAATTATGGATTCTAATTTTTGGAAAGAGCTCATTAAACTTCTTGTCATCTCGGTCGTAGTCGTTGTCCCTTTCCGACTTTATGTGGCTCAACCCTTCATCGTCGAGGGGGCCTCGATGGATCCAACTTTCGAGTCTGGAGACTACCTCATAGTCGACGAATTTACCTATCATTTCAAGGCGCCGCTTCGCGGTTCTGTTCTTATCTTCAAATATCCCAAAGATACTAAAAAATCTTTTATTAAAAGGGTTATTGGCCTACCCAACGAGACGGTCATAATCTCAAACGGAGTCATAGCTATAGTCAATTCTGAGAATCCAGAAGGCTTTATTCTAGATGAGCCATATATAAAACTTACGAAGAAAGAAAACTCGCTATACAAGCTCGGCCCGAATGAATACTTTGTTCTGGGAGACAACCGTCCGGCAAGTTCGGACTCGCGCGTCTGGGGGCCGGTGCCTGAAGATAATATTATCGGGCGACCGATTATCAGATTTTTCCCGCCAGGCTATCTTCCGGGAGATAAGACGGGGAGCTACGGTTCTATAAATAATTAATGGCAAAAAACGGCACATATTTAAAAAAGAGTTTGAGCGAGTTTGACAGAGCTTTGGTTGTTGCCAACTACTTTGGATTCTCTCCAACTTTTGCGCCAAAGGTCACTAGGCAGGACCTAGAGCTTGTCCGCGACTGCCCGGACCACCCACACTACGACGCGAGTGAAAAGATGGCGGTGTTAAGAAATTATATAGAGGCAAGCTCGAATTCTCTCCCCCATCCAAGCGCTTTCATTTACGAAAAGCCGCCATCCAGAAAAAAATTCGGTAGTCATGCCTTGCACTTTATCGGCACCGTTTCGGCCGTGGCGGAAGCTAGTTTAATCAGGGCCGCTCTCTCTATCCTAGCGGAAGAAGGTTATAAGAATCTGCGAGTAGAAATGAATTGTATCGGTGACAAAGAATCTATCGGTACATATGAAAAAGAACTTCTGAACCACGTTAGAAAGTCTGGTATAAATCTCGACGACGAACTAAGACAAATTATCAGGAAAGATGTTTTTAGTATTTTCAGATTAGAGCGTTCAGAAATAGCGCCACTTCTCGAAAACGCGCCGTCCTCAATTACCTTCCTCTCGGCACAAAGTCGAGCCCACTTTAAAGAAATCCTGGAGTATATTGAGGCTCTCGGTATTGAGTTCAGATTGACACCAAAGCTTGTAGGAGAAAGAAACCACGCCTCACACACCATCTTTGCCATAAAAAATACTGTAGAGGAGAAAGATCATACTTTAGCCCTTGGTTATCGTTATTCAAGACTTGGAAAATTCCTCGGACTTCGTAGAGAAATACCGGTAGCCGGAGTAAATGTTTTCTCAGAACCGAAAGAAGAGAAAGAAAAAAGAATTTACAAAAAACTCCCAAAACCAAAGTTTTATCTAATCCAGCTCGGACGTGAAGCTAAAATCAAAACTCTCTCCATTATAGAGCTCCTACGAACTCACCGAATTCCGCTCTATCACCTCCTTGGAAAAGACAAGCTTGGAGTCCAGCTTTCTCACGCAGAAAGTCTGAAGGTACCCTACCTCATCATCATTGGGCAGAAAGAAGCCCTTGAAAATACTGCCACGATAAGGAATGTTGTAACTCGTGCCCAGGATACGGTCGGTATCGCTCAATTACCCCAATATTTAAAGAGTATCGCCCTCTAGAACATAATTTGCGAGGTCGAGACAAATGTGTTAGAGTGCCGGGATACAAAATGGCGAATAACGTCAACATAGAGGTGGTTAAAGGCTCAACGGAAAATAATTTGAGCGTTTTGAGACGTTTTACTAAACGGGTACAGTCGGCTGGGGTTCTGCCGAAGGTTAGGACTAAGCGCTATACCCAGCGTCCGCCTTCGCGCAACACCAGGCGCGCAAAAACTCTTGCCTATTTGAAAAAGAAGGAGCTTTACAATGAGCTTCTAAGACTCGGTAAGGTAACCGAGGTAAGCAGGACAACCAGGCGCCGATAAGTTGAGGACAAATAAAAAATTTTCTATTCCGTTTGATCGTCTAAAGGAAAGGGTCCTGGGCAAGGATTATGAGCTTTCGCTGGTTTTCGCTGACGATAAGTTGTCTCGACGCTTAAACAGGATTTATCGTGGTAAGAATAAATCGGCCAATGTCTTGAGCTTTCCCTTGTCAAAAAAGAGCGGAGAGATTTTTTTAGACCTTGTTACTGCAGAAAAAGAGGCGCCAAGTTACAATCTTTCGTACAAAAACTTTGTCACCTTTTTGTTTATCCACGGACTGCTTCATTTGAAAGGAATGGGACACGGGCGTAAAATGACAGAGACAGAAAAAAAATTACTATATGGCACGTCAAGTCTCAGTCGGCATAGACATAGGAACATCAGAAGTTAGGGTTGTTATAGCTGAGGCATTTCAAGATAACGGCAAACATGTGCCGAGAATCATCGGTACCGGCTCGGCGGAATCGCGCGGAGTCTATCGGGGTTATATAACTAACATAAACGAAGCGTCAAAGAGTCTAGAGGTCGCTCTTCGCCAGGCGGAGAAGACCGCCGGACTAAAAGTAAGAAACGCCTATGTTTCCTTCGGTGGAATAGGGCTTGGTAGTCTTACCTCTACCGGCTCTACTACAGTCTCCAGGGCAGATATGGAAATAACCGAAAAAGATCTTGAATCCGTAGCAGAAGCGGCTGGAGCACTCATCCCGCCGGCGGCCTCCATAAACAGGAAAATTTTAAACACGGTACCGATAGAATATAAAATTGATGGGAAACCAGTCTGGGGGCAGGCTCTTGGGCTTAAGGCGCAGAAACTTGAGGTCAGGGCGCTCTTTATTACCTGTCTGGAACACCATTTGGCAGACTTATTTAGCGTTGTTGAAGGGGTTGGTGTGGAGGTAAACGATGTCGTGGCGGCACCCCTTGCAGCAAGCATGGTCACTCTGACGAAAAAGCAGAAGCGTGCCGGTGCCCTACTTGCCGACTTTGGCGCAGAAACTCTTTCTATTATGGTTTTTGAGAATAACAACATCTTGTCGCTTGAAGTTTTTCCAGTCGGTGGGAACGATATCACCAACGACATTGCTCTCGGTCTAAAGATTTCTCCAGAAAACGCCGAAGAGCTCAAGATCGGCCACGACCGCGGGCTTTCTTATCCGAAAAAGAAATTGGAAGAGATAATCGCCTCACGCTTACGCGCCGCCTTTGATTCGGTTGACTCCCATCTAAAATCCATAGGCAGAAATGGCCTCTTACCGGCCGGCATCATCATCGCTGGTGGTAGTGCCTCGCTAACAGGGATAAAAACCGTTGCGGAAAGTTCTCTAAAACTCCCTTCCCAATTGGCGGAGGTGTATTTCGGTGATGCCAGTGAGGGTCGGATAAAAAATCGCACCTGGGCGGTCGCCTGCGGTCTGGCTCTTTTCGGCTTGAGCGCGGATGATGATGCCAGTATGGCAAGTATCGGAGGTAATACTCAAATTACTAAGCATGGAAAGAACCTTTGGGCATCGGTTAAGCGTTCGGTTCGTCAATTTTTACCATAACACTTTAAAATAGTTGTCAACTACTTTTATCGAAATCCTTTGGTAATATGGGCGCATCTAAACGAGAATTTAGCATGCCACAAATAAAACCAGAGGTAGAATCATTTGCAAGAATTAAGGTTATAGGTATCGGCGGTTCCGGTAAAAACACGGTTAACCATATGATTAATTCCAAGGTTAAGGGTGTTGATTTTATCGCTGCCAACACTGACGTTCAGGATCTTCACCACTCTCTAGCTAAGAAAAAAGTTCATATCGGAAAGAATTTAACGAGGGGGCTTGGCACCGGTATGAACCCGGAGCTTGGCAAACGAGCTGTTGAAGAAACGAAAGAAGAGCTACAAGAAGCCATTAAGGGTGCGGACATGGTCTTTATCGCGGGAGGTATGGGTGGAGGCACTGGTTCTGGCGCGGCTCCAGTGGTGGCCAGAGTAGCGAAGGAAAATGGCTGCTTGACCGTCGCTGTCGTTACGAAACCATTTTTCTTTGAAGGTCAGCAGAGAATGAGAATTGCCGAACAGGCAATAGAAGAACTGAAGCAGGCGGTCGACGCACTCATCATCATCCCAAATGACAGACTGCTTCAAACGATAGATAAAGAAGTTACGGCTAAAAATGCCTTCGCCATCTGCGACAACATTCTAAAAGAAGCCGTAGAAGGAATTTCTGATATTATCACCACACCCGGAATTATTAATATAGATTTCGCCGATATTCGTTCCGTTATGGAGAACGCTGGTGCGGCTCTTATGGGCATCGGCTCCGCATCGGGAGAAAGTCGAGCGGTCGAAGCGGCTAAAGCAGCTATCAGCTCCCCTCTTCTTGAAATCTCTATCAACGGTGCCAAGGGCGTTCTCTTCTCCATTGCTGGCGGCGATGATGTCACTATGTTTGAAATACAGGATGCCGCGAAAATTATTACCGAGTCGGTAGATCCAAACGCTAAAATTATCTTCGGTACAACCCGAAACGATAAGCTCAAAAAAGGTGAGGTAAAAATTACCGTTATTGCTTCTAATTTCCCGGAAAACTATCCAAGAAAATCAAACTCGCTTTTCCAAACGTTTGCCGGAGAGGAAGAAAGGGCCAAGAGCAAACTTTTCCAGGCTCCTCACGCCAAGGAACCGATGAAGCAGCCGGTGGCCGCATCAGAGGTTCGAGATAAGAGGGTCGAAATGAAGCAAACTCCCCCTCCCCCGCCTGTAGAAGACAATGATGATGACTGGAGCGCTGTTCCCGCATTTCTCCGACGTTCGAAATTAAAGTAAGACCTATAGCTCTGCTACAGATTCGCTCGGTATCTTAAAACGAGCTTTTATTAAGTCGCTCTCTGAAGTAAAATAGTCAGATGTTTGAATTATGTATTGTCGGTGGTGGACCCGCTGGAGTCTCTGCTGGTGTTTATGCGGCACGAAAACAGCTAAAAACTCTTTTTATAACGGAGTCATTCGGCGGACAAAGCACTGAGTCAATGGGAATTGAAAACTGGATTGGTACTAAGAAAATCTCCGGTGCGGATTTCGGCAAGATTCTTGAAGAACACTTGCGTTCCTACGAGTCAGAGACGTTAGAGATAAAAAGTGGAGAGAGGGTTAATAATATTTCAAAAGATGCTGGCGGTTTTAAGATTACGACTAGCAAAGGCTCCTACACGGCAAAAACTGTTCTCATAACGACTGGCAGTACTAGAAGGAAGTTAGGGGTTCCGGGAGCCGTAGAATTTGAGAATAAGGGTATTACCTATTGCGCTTCCTGTGACGGGCCGCTCTTTGCAGGGCAGGATGTTGCTGTCATCGGGGGCGGCAACGCTGCGTTTGAAACCGCGGCCCAACTACTTTCCTATGCAAAGTCCGTAACTCTGTTTAATAGGGGTGATAAATTCAAAGCCGACGAAATAACGGTTAAAAAAGTGCTTGCCCATCCGAATATGAAAGCTCTGACGAATGTGGCGCTCAAGGAGATTAAAGGGGATAAATTTGTGACATCTCTAGTTTATGAACTAGGAGGCAAGACGGGAGAGCTTCCGGTTTCAGGTATTTTTGTGGAAATAGGTCTTGTGCCAACAACCAATTTTGTAAAAGATTTGGTAGAACTTAATCAATACGGACAGATTATCGTTGATCCTAAAAATCAGAGGACAAAAATAGAGGGTATATGGGCAGCCGGAGATTCAACTGACGGACTCTTCCACCAGAACAACATTGCCTCGGGTGACGCTGTTAAAGCGCTTGAAGACATATATCTTCATCTTCGAGCCAGATAAATTTTGTGCGCGATAGAGGACTTGAACCTCTGACCCTCCCCACGTCAAGGGGATGCTCTACCAACTGAGCTAACCGCGCGACGACGGAAATATTAACATTTTTCTTTAAATTTGCTAGTATAGGCAAGCTCAAGCGGGAGGCGTGGCTGAGTGGTTGAAGGCACCGGTTTCGAAAACCGGCAGGTCCGCAAGGGTCTCAGAGGTTCGAATCCTCTCGCCTCCGCCCCCAAAATAAAAGGCCCTATCGTCTATCGGTTAGGACACGAGCTTTTCAAGCTCGGAAGCCGGGTTCGATTCCCGGTAGGGTCACAAAAATGAAAATTTTAGCAATAGAGACAAGTTGTGACGAAACCGCAGTCACGCTCTTGGATATAGACGGCCCTCTTGAAAAACCCAATATAAAAGTACTCGGCGACTCTTACCTTTCTCAAGCTAAGTTGCATGAAAAATATGGTGGCGTCTATCCAAACCTCGCCAAACGAGAACACGAAAAAAACCTACCAATTCTTCTTGAGAAAACGCTCAAAGAGTCTGGAGAAAGTTCAGAAAATCCAAATATAGATTATATTGCCGTAACGGAAGGGCCGGGCCTAGAGCCGGCACTCTGGACTGGTATTACTTTCGCACTGGATCTCGCTAAGAGGTGGCAGAAGCCGATAATTCCCGTAAATCACATGGAGGGTCATGTTTTTTCTGTTCTTTTTAATGCTCGTGCTTCCTTAGAGCTTCCGGCATTGGCACTTCTCGTCTCCGGCGGCCATACGGAACTTGTCCTGGTGAAAGATTTCAGGAATTACGAAATTATAGGAAAAACCAGAGATGATGCTGTCGGTGAATCGTTCGACAAGGTGGCACGCATGCTCGGACTTCCCTATCCCGGCGGACCCGAGATCTCCAGACTTGCCGAGGAATCACGAATTGAAAAAGAAAGGGTCGAAATAGAGTTTCCGAGACCGATGATTCATTCCGACAATCTCGATTTTTCATTCTCAGGATTAAAAACTGCAGTGCTTTATAAATTGAAAACGAAAAAGAGTATTAGTGAAGAGTTTAAAAAAGAAGTAGCTCGCGCCTTTGAGGATGCGGCAGTAGCAGTTTTAATAGAGAAAACGAATAAGGCGCTTTTGGAGCTTGGAGATATAAAAACTTTAATTGTCGCTGGAGGAGTGTCGGCCAATATTCATCTAAACCGCGAACTTGCCGGTTTGGTCTCTAAGTTTAAACATGTCAAACTCTACGCCCCCACAAGGTATCTATCAACCGACAACGCGGTAATGATCGGAATAGCGGCTTTTATCCGTGCCAGGAAGGAATCAGAGATTTTGAAGAAACAAGTATCAATAAGGGCGCGCGGTAATCTTTCTATTTCTTCGGCCCCATTACTATAACTTTGTCGATAGGTGGTTTGGTGTCTGCATCTTTCTTTGCGGTAAGTATTTCTTTAACTGGCTCTTTGGTAATCTCGGTTGGTTTGGTTATATTCTTACCAATTGATTTAGCGCGAGCGAGCACTACCAGATACCAAGATTTTACAGAAGCTCTAATCGAGTTATGTTCCGGGTAAAGCGAGGTCCAAGTAAGAGATAAAGCTAAGAGGATAAATAGCGGTAAGACAAACCACCACTTGAAAACAAGTGAGGCGACTATACCGAGAACCAAACCCAGATCAACCACGACCCACTTGGTGATAAACCTTTTTCTAAGATTTCCCGGTGTATTTTTATAAAAGACATCTTTAAGGACATTTCCCAGAACGTAAAGGGCAATTACAAAAACCAATAGGCCATAAATTGATTTAGCGATATCACCCATACTTTCTGGATTAGCAACTATCGCCGTGGCTAATCCCCTAACAACCCCCAGACTTCCATTAGTGGTGTCGGAAGATTGAACTCCGACAACTGGAATTATAGGAGTGGTTGTTGAGCCCGACGAATCAGCATCATTTTCAGTTTGTATATAAGAAGGAATTGGTTCAATACCCTGGGCTCTTAGGTTGTCTAAAAGAGCTTTAAAGGCCGCAATTTCATAAATCTGTGCTTCGTTCAGAGGAAATAGGCGCTGGCAGTATATTTCGTTTATTTTCTTCAGAGTAAGAATATAGACATAGCCTGTCGGGTCGGTGTGTCCCCATGGCTCCAGAATATCCTCGGCGTACTTGAGCTGGAAGAGCGAGACCGCCTCAAGGGTTGCGTCGTCAAAGACCCCGGTAAGCGAGACACCTTCGCGCATATCAAAATTTATCAGAAATGCCTGGAGCTTCAATACTTCCTGCGGATTATTGTTTAAATCTCTCCTCATATAATCTCTAAGGTAGAAACAGACATTAGGATCAGCTGGAACGGTTGTGGCACCAAGAACTTGTCCATCGTCTTCCGTATTGTCGGACGGCACGTAAGAATTCGGATTTGAGGCGTCTCCGTCAGAGTGACAACCCGGGTCAAGCGCATCTATTAGACCATCACCGTCATCATCTCTAGAATTTGAGCAGGGTGCATTTCCGCCGCCACCTCCGCCGCCGCCGTTTGTCGTATCGTATTTGCATGGTAGAGCTTCGCCCCAGTTGCTCGCCTTATTATCTTCGCAAAGATTTGAACCACCCGGAACGTTGGTTTCGTCGTTATCGTTCGGATCGTATGAGTCGGGATTGTCGGCATTACCATCGCTGTGGCATCCTGGATCATCGGCATCGACAAAACCATCCTCATCGTTATCTATCGCATCTGAACAGATTGGAGACGGTGAGACACAGTCACCGTTCTGAGAAACAAGTCCCTGCGGCACCATTATCTGAATGCCGTCTAGGTTAGCACAAACATCTGTCGGATTTGTTTCATCACTGTCATTCGGGTCGTATGAATCGGGATTATTAGAATCCGCATCGGTATGACAACCAGGATCCGCGCTATCTGCGACACCGTCATTATCATTATCAAACGTGTCAGAACATACGGCCCTAACCTGAACCGTGAGCGTCTGCTGGGTAGCTTTTGCACCGTGGCTATCTGTTGCGTCATAAGTAACAACATAATCTCCAACCGTATTGGTAAGGACAGTGTCTCCGCCGACAACAAGATTCGGCTCCGGATCGTCCTCGTCATCGTTTACCGTGGCATGACCGAGCGGATCAAAACTTCCACCCAAAGTAACGATTACCAGAGTATCTGCGGTAATAACCGGAGGCGTATTTTCATCGTCATCTTCTTCGTTAGTACATCCTGGATCATCCGGGAAGTCGATAAGGTTGTCGCCGTCATTGTCCATCCCGTCTGAGCATTCTGACGGTGGCGCGCTTACTTTTACCGTTCGGGTCTTTTCTGTTGCGGAGAGTCCGTCCGAATCAACTACGTTGTAGGTTATGACATAAGTACCGGTATTTGAAGTGTCAACCGTGTCGCCGGAAATCACGACATCCCCCGTCAGATCGCCATCTTCCAGGTCTGTGGCGACAAACCCTGGATCAGCGTAAGGTTCAGAGCTTACAAGAATATTATGAGGATTCGGCCCGTCGATAGTTATGACTGGCGCCTGGTTTTCATGATTAATAAAGGTGCAAGAAACAATGTCATTTGAATCAATGGAAAGATCCGTGACACTAAGACCCTCTCGAGTACCCGAAGGAGAACCGTTTACGAGACACTTCGCGTCCAAAAGTTTGAAATTATTTTGCAAAACTTCTGTGACACTATAGACACCCTGATCAACCTCAAGAGAGGGCGTGAAACCGTCTGCCCCAGTGGTTTTTGAAACTGTCTGGGAGTTTTTTATCTCAAAGGTCCAACCTGCGGCAGGAAGTTGGTCGTCTGTTGTCGTTAGATCGTTATCGGAATCTAGAATCTTCTTTACAGTGATCGTACCACCGCAAAGTTCCTGTGCCAAATCAGCCAAATCATCAGCTAAAGTATCAAAGCCGGAAGTATAAACCGCATCAGAACTTGATATCGCTTTAAGGTTATTTACTTTAAGGTTGTCTCCGATACCTAGCGCGATGATGCGAGTACCTGAACCCTTAATTTCATTTGCCTTCGTTATAGCAAGCTTTAACGCCTCCGTTGAATCAGTCGGTCTGTTTGGATTTCCGTCAGAAGCAAATACAATGAGATTCGGATGTTCGTCTCCTGTTCGAGGATCAAATGTGCCGAAAGCCTTACCAAGGCCGTCTGCCCAGTTCGTATTTCCGCCTGAGACTGGGGTATTTATCGCTATATGGATAAGTCCGAGGTTATTGGTAAAACTTTGAAGAACCTGACCATTAGTATCAAAATCAGTTACTGAAAAGAGCGTATCTGTGCCGGGTAAAAATGAGTCAACAAAGCCGTTGAAGGCGCTTTTCATCTGATTTAGCTCACTTGTACTTATGCTTCCGGAGCTATCTAAAACAAGAGCTATATCAAAGCCACACGATGCCTTTAATTCTGGGTTCGGAGCTGGGGTTGGATTACTGCTTCCCGTAGCCAGAGTCATGGCGGGAGTAAATATAAATAGCAGAGAGATTATAAAGGCGCTGGCCGTGGCAGGATTTAGATTAGGTTGTTCTCGTTTAGCTTTATTGTTCATAGTCCATAAATTACGTTTCCACACAACAAAGTCAAGTTTTTTGGCTTATATCGGATTTAATAAAATGTCCTTGTTTATCAACATATTATATGTCTTTGTCCTTTATATATTTATTGTCTCTTACAAAAGGTCATGATGCGTCAATATCTTTCTAATAAATATGGATAAATAGAGGATAAGCTTTATTCTCTATATATTATTATGTGATGTCTGTTTAATTTGTCCTTTATAAACTACGGTAAGTAATTTAGCTTAAATCTTGGGCGTGCTATCATTAAAACACTTATGAATGATAAGTTTCTTAAGCCCTATAATCCCAACGAAATAGAGCCAGAAATATATAAAATTTGGGAGAAAAGTGGATTTTTTAACCCAGATAACCTGCCCGGTAAAAGGGGTCCTGCCTTTACTATTATTATGCCTCCGCCTAACGCCAACGGGAGTCTTCACTCTGGACACGTACTCTTCATCACTCTGGAGGATATTATGGTGAGGTTCAAGAGAATGTGTGGCTTTAGAGCTCTTTGGCTCCCAGGAGCAGATCATGCTGGTTTTGAAACACAGGTCGTTTTTGAAAAAAAACTTGAAAAAGAGGGCAGCTCCAGGTTCGGTATGGACCCGACCGAGCTTTATCAAAGGATTCTTACCTTTACACTCGAGAATAAGAAGCATATGGAAAGCCAGGTTAAATCCCTCGGCGCCTCTTGTGACTGGTCACGAGAAAAGTTCACTCTAGACCCAGATATCATAGAAAAAACTCAAGAAACATTTATAAAAATGTTTGAGGACGGATTAATTTATCGCGGAGAGAGAACAATCAACTGGTGCTCAAAACATGCTACCTCTCTTTCTGAAGTGGAAACTGAGTCTGTTGAAGAGGTTTCACCTTTTTATTATTTTCGATACGGCCCATTCGAGATAGGTACCGTTAGACCCGAAACTAAATTCGGTGATAAGTATGTTGTTATGAATCCTAATGATAAGCGTTATTTAAAATACAAACATGGAGAGACTCTTGAGGTTGAGTGGATAAACGGACCGATAAAAGCAACTGTTATAAAAGACGATGCGGTCGACATGGAGTTTGGCACCGGTGTTATGACTATTACACCCTGGCACTCACAAATAGATCTCGAGATTGCGGAGCGCCACGGACTTGATGTAGAGCAGATTATAGACTGGCGAGGAAAACTTTTGCCGATAGCTGGAGAATTTAGTGGTATGAATATAAAAGAAGCTCGTCCAAAAATCGTTGAAAAGCTAAGAGCTAAGGGTCTTCTCACCAGGATTGATGAAAATTATAAAAATGTAATTAAGAAATGTTACAAGTGTAATACCGTTATAGAACCGCAAGTGAAAAAGCAGTGGTTCGTCAAAATGGAGCCTTTAGCGAAAATGGCGCTAAAGGCTGTAAGTGACGGGAAAATTAAATTTATTCCTGATAATTATGAAAAAATTTTCCGATATTGGATGGAGAATACAACTGACTGGAACATTTCTCGTCAGATAGTTTGGGGTATTTCTATCCCAGCTTGGTTTCGTGGAGAAGATGTCGCGGTTAGCCTTGATAAGCCCTCTGGCGAAGGCTGGGCGAGAGATCCTGATACGTTTGATACATGGTTTTCAAGCGGTCAATGGCCTCTTTTCATGACTGGCTATCCGGACGGCAAAGATTTTAAAAAATTTTACCCTACGGACGTGATGGAGACTGGGCACGACCTTATATTCAAATGGGTGCCGCGCATGGTTATCTTTGGCCTATATTTAACCAAAAAAGTGCCTTTTCACACCGTTTACCTCCACGGCCTGGTTAACGATGCCCAGGGTAAAAAGATGAGCAAGTCGAAAGGTAATGTTGTTGATCCGCTTGTATTAACCGGAAAATACGGTACTGATGCCCTGCGTATGACTCTTGTTGTCGGTAATACTCCTGGCACCGATCTCTCGCTTAGAGAGGAGAAAATAAAGGGTTATAAAAATTTTGCCAACAAGCTCTGGAATATAACTCGTTTTGTACTCTCTCGAGAAGATAGGGGTGCCTTGGATAAAAAACTTGTTAAAGAGTTCAATTCTCTCGCAAAGGATGTGACGAATGACATGGAAAACTTCAGATTCTATTTGGCGGCTGAAAAGCTTTATGCCTATATCTGGCACACCTTTGCTGATAAAATTATTGAAGAGAGTAAAAATTCTGAGGAAGCGGGAAAAACTCTTTATTACATTCTAGAGAATTCACTAAAACTTCTTCACCCATTTATGCCGTTTATTACAGAAGAAATCTGGCAAGAACTGCGTGCTAAGAATAAAAAGATAGGTAAGGAAGACCTTCTGATGATTGAACCCTGGCCAGTATGATAGATCCTGATATCATCTTTTACGCGCTTCTGGGTGGAATTATGCCGTCTCTTATCTGGCTTGCTTTCTGGTTGCGTGAGGATTACAGACACCCGGAGCCTAAAGCCTTGATTTTAAAAACATTTCTTTTAGGGATGGCTTCAGTCGGCCTTGTTCTACCTTTTCAAGATGCGATTGATAACTGGCTGCCGGGCATGGCTTTTGCGGCGATACTTCTTTGGGTTGTGTTTGAGGAGACTTTTAAGCTCGGGGCTGCTTATGTCGGTGGTATAAACACTACGGCCGACAATGAGCCGATAGATCCGATGATCTATATGATTACTGCGGCACTCGGCTTTGCGGCTATGGAAAATACACTTTTTATTATAGAACCTTTGATTGGCGAGAAGATCTTAGACGGCGTTATAACGGGGAATCTTCGCTTTATAGGAGCAAGCCTTCTCCATGTTGTATCTTCCGGAATCGTGGGGGCCTTTCTCGCCTTTTCATTTTATAAATCTAGGCATGAGCGTATTAAAATGGTTGCCCTCGGCTTGCTGCTCGCAATTATTACTCATACGGCATTCAACTTGCTACTTATCAAGTGGAATACTTCCGGAGCAATTTTGGGCTTCGGATTAGTCTGGATAGGAGTAATCCTTCTTCTTCTTGCATTTGAGCGAGCAAAAGCAATTGCGCGCCAAAGAAAGTGGGACTATAATTAGAGAACAATGCAAAACAAAAGATCTTTTTTCGAAAGACTTACGGGTGCGGTTAGATTAGATGAGGGACCCTTGGAAGAGACGGTAGAGCTAAACAAACCCGCTCCGAAACCCAGCATCTTTGAAGAAGCTGAAGAAGAGGCGCAACTTACTGTCGATGTATACAACACCCCATCAGAAATTGTCATAAAAACTATGGTGGCGGGAGTCCGCCCAGACGACCTCGATGTCTCCATCACGAGAGACTCGGTTACTATCCGTGGCAAACGAAGCGAGGATAGAACGGTAACTGGTGAAGATTATCTCCATAGAGAACTTTACTGGGGCTCATTCGCCCGTACCATCACCCTGCCGGAGGAGGTTGACGTTGATAATGCCGAAGCTGTTGAAAAATACGGTATGTTGGTCCTCCACCTACCGAAGATAGACAAAAACCGACAGACAAAACTGCGGGTTAAAGGAAACTAGGGTGTCGAGAGGCGGGCTCGAACCGCCGACCCTTCGCTCTTCAGGCGAATGCTCTACCAACTGAGCTATCTCGACGTATTAAGAAGTTCCATTGCGTTGTTGAAATTGTCCATTGCCGGTTTAAGAAACGGTTGAATGAAGAGATAACCAGCAATAATTGGTACAACAATAATGGCCACTTTTATTAATCCCCAGAGCACAGCCCAACGAGCCTTTTTATCTATTTTGCGCAATATCTCGTTGTTCTCTTCAGAAAGCTTTAGGGTGCGCTCCAAAAGCACTTTGTCCTCGGGATTCATGGGAAGAAATTATAGCAGAATACTCGCCTCGCGTCGAAGCGGGTCGGTTTTTCTCAAATTCCGTGATATATTCAAAATTCGCCCCCATAGCTCAACGGATAGAGCATTCCCGTCCTAAGGGAGAGATGTTGGTTCAATTCCTGCTGGGGGCACTACTTAGCCGGAACAGAAAGGAGTTGCGAGAGGCGCTCACGGTCGAAGCCGATGACGACATCTTTGCCGTCTATAACGATAACAGGCACACCGAGCTGTCCGCTTTTATCAACCATCTCTTTTCTCTTTTCTAAATCTGTTCCCACATTGTAATCGGTAAAGGGAATGTTATTCACGGCGAAAAATTCTTTGGCGGCGTGGCAGAAGTGGCAGGTAGCTGTTGAATATATTTCTACTTTCTTCATTTACTTCCAATTATAGCAACCCAGAAGCGTTTGTACCATGGGGATTTCTCCGTCTCTTCCGTACTTGTGCCCCTTCTTTCGTCAACAATAACCGCCACAAACTCTCCTTCCTCCGTCACGCTGAATTTATCCTTTATTTCCTCTCTTATACCTTCTTCTGTTTCAAGGCGGGCGATATCTTCTTTTAGCTCCATCTCCCGCATGGCAAGCGCGGTCGCTTTTTCTTCAAGATTTCTTGTTATCTTAGAGCTTTCTTTCCCTTTTTCCAAGACGCCGATAGCTCCCTTAGCTAAAACGAAGGTTACTACGGCGAGGACAATAAGAGATGGTAAAGAATAGAAAATGTGTCGGGTTTTTCGTCTTTTCTGGAGCTCTTTCATGGATGAATTTATCTCTCCTTTATGTTAGCATAGCGCATATGCTTTTCGATAAAAGGAACAAAAAGAAATTTAGGGCCATCTGGATAGTGCTCTCAATCTTGATTATTTTAAGTATGGTTCTGCTCTACGCCCCTATCCTGCCGTCTTAGCTATCTCTTCTTATCATTTTCAGAAAAACGTCTTGGGGAATGTTAACCCTACCTAGAGCTTTCATCTTTTTTTTGCCTTTCTTCTGCTTTTCTCGCAGTTTCATCTTACGAGTAATGTCGCCACCGTACATATGCTGAGTCACGTTTTTCTTCATACCACTTAGGGTGCGCGAGGCGATAATTCGGCCACCAGCCGAAGCTTGGATTTTTGTCGTGAACATTTGTCTAGGCAAAATCTTGTGAAGTCTCTCAACGGCATCTTCGGCCTCATTCTGAAACTGCCTTTTAGACACAACTTTGGCAAAGGCGGGGATCGGTTCGTCGGCAATTAAAATATCAAGCCGTCCGACATCAGCCAGGCGCTCACCAATAATTGAATAAGAAATAGAGCCGAAGCCAGAAGTGACACTTTTAAGTCTGTCGAAAAATCCACGCATAAGTTCGCGTAGAGGCATATCAAATTTAAGTGTGGTACGCAGGGTCCCGATGTTTTCCGTTTCTTTAAGTTCGGCTTCAAAGTCGTAGAGCATTTTTACCACCGGACTAGTGTAAGAAGGTGGGATAATAACCGTAACGGAAACCCATGGTTCCAGAACCTCTTTTATCAAATGTTCGTCTGGAAAAAACGATGGAGTATATATTGTCTTTTCTTTACCATCTTTGAAAACCACCTTATAAGTGATACTGGGAAGTGTAATAACCAAATTTAATTTGAACTCGCGGCGAAGTCTTTCGGTAATAATTTCCAGGTGAAGCATGCCCAGGAAACCGACTCTAAATCCCCTACCGAGTATTCCCGACGACTCCTCCTCAAAGCTAAATGCCGAGTCGGACAAACTTAGCTTCATCAGGGCCTGGCGTAGGAGAGTAAAGTCGTCCTGACTTTCCGGATAGATTGAAGCCCAGACAACCGGTCGCGCCCTCTGATAACCGTGTAACGCCGGAGTCATATCTGTAAAGAGAGATATGGTGTCTCCCACGGAGGCAATATTCGGCTCTTTTATGCCAGTGACGATATAACCGATTTCACCGGAAGATAACCTTGCCGTTGGCTTTTCTTCGGGGGTAAAGACGCCAACCTCCAGCGCTTGGAAACTTTTGTCGGCGACTTTAAATTTAAGTTTAGCTCCCTTCTCCGCTTCGCCGGAAAACACACGAACGAACACTATTACCCCGCGGTGATTTGAGTATTTAAAATCAAAGACTAGGGCTTCTAGAGACGCCTTCCCTTTTATTTTAGGCGGAGGAATCCTTGCTATTACAGCATCAAGGAGCGCCTCTACGCCCTCGCCCGTCTTGCCCGACACAAGTAAAATTTCTTCTCTTTTAACAGCAAGAAGTTTAGTCAGCTCCTCGACAACCTCCTCTATTCTGGCAAGACTAGAATCAATTTTTGAGACAACCGGAATAATGGTGAGCCCGGATTCAAGTGCCTGTTCAAGGGTGGTTAGAGTCTGAGCCTGAACACCCTGTGTGGCGTCAACTAGAAGAATAGAGCCCTCCACGGCACCCAGGGCGCGCGAAACTTCATAGGAGAAATCGATGTGCCCCGGCGTGTCTATTAGATTTAAAACGTGCTCGCGCCAGAGCATTCTCACCGGCTGCATCTTTATGGTTATACCGCGCTCTCGCTCAAGTTCCATAGAATCGAGAACCTGTTCGCGCATGTCTCTTTTCTCTATAGTGCCCGTAAGCTCAAGCATCCTGTCGGCTAGAGTGGACTTGCCGTGATCAATATGCGCAATAATAGAAAAATTTCTTTTACGATCCATGGCTAGAGACTTTATATCATCTCAGAGTCGGCGGCAATAACCTTATTTCTCCAGAACCTGTTTTTTATAACCCTAAATACTTCCGCTAATTCGCCGCTCTTCAGGACTACCAAGGTGCCAATGCCGGCTAGAAGACCCAAGGCGCCGGCGAATAGACCTTGAAGGAAAATACCGGCAAGAGTCGTGGTATCTATCATTGAGGCCAAAATATTGAGACCAAAGTATGAGACAACGCCGACAACTAGGGCGGCGACAAAGTTTTGAAAAAAGGCGCCGATAACCAGAGTGGAGAAACCTTTAAACTTTTTCTCGAAAACAATCCAGTGTAAGACTCCATTTATTATCGTGGCAAGAGAAAACCCGAGGGGAAGCATCAAAACCTCCGTACCAGCCAAATCTTCTACTCTAAAGAGAGTTGTAATAAAAGTGCTGAAGGCGGCCGAAAGATCAAATAATTTAATCAAAAACCAGGTGCCGACTAGCATAACAGCGGTCGATATGCTGTTTATGATCAAAGGAATCTTGGTAAGACCAGCCGAATAAAAGCCCCTGATAAAAAGAAGGCAGAGACACTGAAACATCGATGAGAGGGCAAAAAGCGCCAGGAGAGCCGCCGTTAGACGAGTGTCGTTCCAATCAAATTGTCCTGAACCTAGAATCACTCTTACAATTTGAGCCCGAACAATAACCAGTATCGCCGTTAAAGGTAGTGCCCAAAAGATTATGAATCTTGCCGCGACCGCCATCTGGCTCAGAAAGGCACTGAAATTATTTTCCCTAAAACTCCTGGATAAATTAGGGAAAGCCGCCAGTGAATACGAAACACCAATTATTGAAATAAGAACCGCTTGAATATTGAAGGAAAATGACAATACAGAAACAGAACCCTCCGGCATAAGAGATGCCATCGAGACGAGAAAAATCAATCCGACGGAGCTCATAGATAAAGTCAGGGTCCTTGGTAGTGAAAGCTTCACTACATCGCGCACAATTCCGAAATTCACTGCAGAATATTTTGGAAAAAGTTTATTTTTCAGAATTGGTGGAACTTGTATCAGGGCGTGCATTAGCGCGCCCAGTATCACACCCAGAGCAACACCCCTAACGCCAAAGCGCTCTCCGAGAAAAAGAACTCCGACAACGATACCCGCATTATAGAGAATCGGGGCAAGGGCGGCCGTTGTAAACCTGTTATAAGCCTGATTCAGTGAGCCGAAAAGGCTTGAAAAGCCAAGTATTATCGGAGAGAGAAGCATGAGACGCGAAATAAAAATCGTTTCTTTTAAGGCTGCGTCTGAAAAACCTTTGAATAGAAACTTGGAAATTTCCGGCATTAAAACGAAAGCAATGGCAGACGTGGTAATGATCAAAAGGCAGAAAAAAGAAAAAATATTATTTATAAAAGTGCGAAGAGCCTCAGGTCCTGAATTGTCTTTTTCAACGAGGAAAGGTATGAGTACGGATAAAGATACGGTCGAGGCGGCAATAACGAAGATGAAGTCTGGCACCCTAAACGCTGCATAATATATGTCAAGTTCGCTTGAGGCGCCGAAGATGTGGGCGAGCAGCCTGTCACGTATAAACGCCAAGAGGTGCGATAGGAATGCGAAAAGCCCCAAAAGAAGTGCGGCCTGGTTTAGGGTTCCCGTCTCCCTATAAAGAAAGTTGAGAATCTTTTGAACCATTCTCTAACCTCCTATCTCGTCTAGAAATGAAGTGTCCCCTTCTCTTAGTGATTCAATAATGTTTTCTACGTCAGCGTTACCCGGATTAGTGCGTGTCAGAGATTCAAACTGCTCAAGTGCTTCTTCTAGACGTCCGAGTTGTGCCAAGGTAAGTCCTAGATAGTATTGCGCATTGGCATAGTCTGGAGTGATGCTGAGCGCCTGTCTAAAGGTCCTTTCGGCGCCGGCATAGTCACCCACGGAATATTTCAAAACTCCGAGTTCGAAATAGACACCGGGGTTATCTGGTGTAAGAAGCGAAAGCTGCTCTGCCGACTCTATCGCCCCCTTAGTATTACCAGCCTGTATTTCAAGTTGAGCAAGGAGAAGGTGGGCATCGGCATAGTCCTGCTTAAGAGCTATAGCACTTTTAACTTCCGAAATAGCCGAGTCCCTGTCGTCATTATTAAGCTCAAGCTGAGCTCTAAAGAGGTGTATTTCTGGATTCAGGGGATTAAGTTTTTCCGCTTCATCATAAGCGAAGGAAGCGTTCTCATAGGCGCCGGAAACAGAGAGTGGGGGCGGCACAAGGGCGCTGTAAATTAAGCCGAGAGAAATCCAGTTTTGGTAGCCAGACGGATTGACTATGGTTGCCTGTCTTGCCGCTTCAATACTTTTACGCAGTGATTCTTCAAAAATCGCCTGGTTTTCCTCAGGAGTACCTTCGGTCGCATTTACCGCATTCTGAGCTTTGACGAAATTAATTCTTGATAGAGCTATATAGTAGGCATCGGTCGGTATTGAAGAAATTGATTTGTTTACCAGGCTCTCCACCTCCTCAAGTTGCGTCCCGGAAACATTGGCAAGATCAACCGCCTTTTTAAAGTGGAATGCGGCGGTGGTCCTTGTATAACTTGACCAGCCAAGATAGATAGTGCCAGCGAATACTGCAGCCATAAGTACAAGAGAGACCGCCTTGTTTCTCGGCATATCTTTAAGATTCAGTAGGCGAGAATTCAAAACATGAGAAACTTGGTTTGCGGCAAGAAGAAGGCCAGAGAAGATAAACGCGAAGACCAACACCGTGGCGGACGGAGCGTAAACAAAACTTGCTGTCCAAAGGAAAAGAACAATAAAGGCGATAGATATCGTGCTAAACCGTTCTGCCCTAGATTCCGTAAGACGCATTAGAGACTTTATGACCAAAACAAGCAGAGCAACAAAGAAAGCCAGCCACGCGACTGTGCCTAGGGCTCCCGTGGTAGGAATCTGAGTCGGCAAGAAGCCGACACCGAATGGGAAGCTAATCGCCCAGAATGGGGTGGTATTAATTTCGGCTGTCTTATAAATAAGCCAATCACGATCGAAGGTATTAGGCCCAGATCCAAGGAAACTTTTCTCAAGAAGAACCGCCTTCGAAACACCGAGGGTAGCTGAGAAAGAGGGTCTGACATCGACATTTTGAACATTGAAGGTGTTGGCGACAACATCACCCAGGGCGCCACGTGAGTCGGAAATCGTCGGGTTTATAAGGAAAATAATGGAAACAATACCAAGAACAATGGGCAGAAATAGAGGTCTGGTAAAGAAGTTGCCGCCTTGTGGTTCGTTGTTTGCAAAGCGTTTTTCAAGTCTTGAGAAGTAGAGAATAAGCAGAGCGGAGGCGGCGAGCGTTAGAGCAAATGCGACCGAGAAATTGATCACAACCATAAGGAATAGCCCCAGGAGAAAGGCAACATAAACAAGAAGACGTGCCGAGAGCTTCATGGGTAAGAGTCCGATAGTGAGAGCGGAAAACGAGACAAGCAGACCGAAGACGACAGCTAGATCGGTCCAGCTACCTATAGGATTTCCCATATTGCCGAAGAAGTTGCCGAAGACAAGAGCCTCGCCCCCAGAGATAATTTTTACGAAAACGAAGAGCGCTAGTACCGATATGGAGAGAAAGAAAGCCACAAGTGCTTGAAGAATCCTTGAGGTATCAGCGTAAATAATGCTGAAAAGAACTACCAGAAGAGCTCCGATAAGAATGTAACCGAAAGTGCCGACTTCAAAATTGTATCCTAGAAGTGATAATGAAGACGGGGTGGAAATAAAAGCAGAAACAAAATATACAATCGGAAGAAATAGAACCAGAGCCACAATAGGATGCCAGGGAAAATTTATTCTACCTTCGCGCCAGGTGCCAAAGAGAAACAAAATAAGCGCTACAACCGTGCCGAGGACAAGTAGTGCTGATTTGGCGGCACCGAGACCCAGAGCCGAACCGGGAACAAAAAATAATGGTAAGAGAAAAATAAAACCAAGAGTTACAAAGAGAGCTGACTTATTTGTCTGAAGCATGGAACTTATAAATTAAAACTTGTTAATGATTATATTTTAGCATATAATATTCGCGGTGTCGGATAGTTGCTCCGAGGAAACTTGGGGAGGAAAGTCCGAACATTCACTCTGAGGTGTCGCACATGTGCAATCTCAGAGAAAGGTAGCAGGTAACGCCTGTCGGGAGCGATCCCAGAGGTGCGAACAGAAACGACCCGGTTTAGTCCGGCTGAAACGGCAAAATCCTTACCCGAATGCAAGGCCGTGTCCCGATGCAAAACTCGGGAAGTGCCGCTAGAGCTTGACGGTGACGTCTAGCCCAGATAAATAACTATCGCCAATTTTGTTCACCGCAGGTGATTACAAAATTGAGCGTCTCGCCGTAGTCTTGACGTAGGCGGACCCGCTTCCGCTAAAGCTTCAGCGAGGTACTCAGTTTTGCGACACCTTCGGTGGGCAAAACTGGTACAGAATTCGGCTTATAGACACCAAGCTACCCCGACGCAAGTCGGGGTAGCTTTATTTTTCAAAAATATTTGGAAATACTACTGACCTGTTGAGTAAGCCGATCTCGACTTCGGTCCGAAGTAACCGCTTGAAGGCAAGATTGCCTTAGCTCTCTGCCACCTGATTACGGCGGACTGAGTTGCGGGACCGAAATAAGTACTCTCATTCCCTACCGAGCCAAGACCGGAGGACGAAACGGTAAAGCCCTGGGAGTTAAGATACTTCTGGAGACAGCGCACATCCTCACCGGATGAACCGAGAGTTAGGTCTCTAGTAAAGGAACACGTTCCTGAAGGCAGGCCGGCCCCCTGAGAGATGAGAAAATTTATGAGGGTCTGAAGCTCTAAGATTTTGGCTGTGAGGATTGAGATCTGCTGGGCTTCAGGGAGCGAGTTGAAGTTTGAAGGTAAAACACCAATAGATGACGGGATAGAAACTGGGCTACCGCCTCCACCACCGCCACGTCCTCCACCGCCCGAAGAGACTGGCGGATCTTGAGGCGTTGGAATCGGCGTTGGCGGGTTAATAGATTCTGGGGCGGTGAAGCTTACCGTGGCCGGATCAGAATAGTTTTCCTGATCGTCGTAGACAAAGAGTGAGTAGTAATAGACTGTTCCGGGAGTAACAGAAGTATCGGTAAAGCTAGAGCCAGTGACTCGAGCTACTTCAAAATTCGCATCGTATTGATTGAGGTAGCCGGTGGTGGAGCGCAAGATTGCCACACCAGAGTAGCCTGTGAAAGATATTGGACTCCAGTTTAGGATGATAGAGCCAGGTGAGGCTGTGACTAGGTTGATTCTTGGTGGCCGACTTCTTACGGTGAAGGTGGTGTTATTGGAAAGCCCAGTAAGGTTGTTGGCGACTGATCTTGCTCTGGCATTGTAGCTACCAGAATTAAAGCCAGAAACAACAACCTCATGAGAAGTTCTTAAGATGGTGCTCACAGCCGACTGGGTCCCATAAGCAGTGGTTGCGCCGTATTCAACTTGAGATGTTGCCGGTCTATCCGTGTTCCACCTGAATCTTGCTTCTCCTTGTCTAACTTGAACCGAGAAATTTGAAACAGTCGGCGCTGCAGTAATCGGCGGTGCGGACGCCACCGTGACAGAGGTACTTGTATTAGAATTTCCCCCACTTCCCGTGCAGGTAAGGGTGTATGTGGTGTTTGCGGTTGGTGTTACCGACTGCGTTCCGCTTGTGCTCTTCGTACCACTCCAGCCGTTTGATGCTGTGCAACTCGTGGCATTTGTTGAACTCCAGGTGAGAGTGCTTGAATTGCCAGAAGTGACTGACGTCGGGTTAGCCGAAAGAGAAACGGTTGGGGCGGGGGTTGGTGATGGTGGCGGAGGCGAGGTCTGACCGCCAGAATTGTTGTATGTTGGTAAGGCTGATTCAGAGGTCGCCATGGCGAAATCATCCATATACATCCATGTGTCCCTATTACGATAGAGACGGCTGTCCACGAACTCGCCCCAGGTTGTGGGCATTCTAAGAATTCTGTGTCCTCTAGACACCTGCTCAGGTGGTAGTATCCAATTAAAGTTCGGTGTAACACCGTGGATCCATTCGGCAACCTTAACCCAATCCTGTCCGAGTGGTCGTATCCACGCCTCATACTTCCCTGTGCCGTCAGAGGTGTCCATATGGAGCTTAACAAGTTGCCAGCGGTTCGGGGTAATAAATTCATTTCTATTTTGCTGATACAGTTTCCATTGATCCCAATCGGGTTCGGTCAATATATCCGCGCCAGTACCAAGATTTTTCATAAAGGCGCTACCAGTATCGTAACTTTCAGGAGCAGGATTATCTAAGACAAAGAGCCAGTTGTGGTATTGGCCGGTACCCGGGCACGGATAAGACCTATTGCACGGATAGATAAATTTGCCACCAGTAAAACCGCTATTCTGAAATTGATTCTTGTTAATGTATACCCAGAACTGGAACCAAACGTTGCTAGGAATATAGTTTTCAAATTCCGTACCATCTCCTCCCATCTGAAGATAGAAATCAGTTTGGCCATTCAGGGTTGCTGATAAGCCTTCTATTGCGAGAGCGCGCGAACCGCCACTTGGAAATGGGCTAGTTGTTCCGGGAATATTTGTAACGGTGTATAGGTAACCACCAGCACCTCCAGGCCTTGTTGTTTCGTCTTTAAGTCCGGTCCAACCAGCTGATGTAAAAGCGGAAGCTTTCGTCGCTCCAGAATCAAATTTTCCTACTGGATACTCAAAGTTATCAAATAAGAGGAGACCTGATGGTGTTGGTGCGGGCGGTGTTGGTGCGGGCGGTGTTGGTGCGGGCGGTGTTGGTGTCGGCACGGTCGTCACCGTAATAGAAGTATTAGCGCTGGCACTCCCTCCACTTCCCGTGCAGGTAAGGATGTATGTGGTGTTGGTGGTGGGCGTTACCGACTGCGTTCCGCTTGTGCTCTTCGTGCCGCTCCAGCCGTTTGATGCTGTGCAACTCGTGGCGTTCGTTGAACTCCAGGTGAGGGTGCTTGAACCGCCTTGAGTAATTGAAGTTGGATTGGCCGAAAGAGAGACGGTTGGGGCTGGTGTCGGCGATGGAGGTGGTGGCGGTGCTGGGTCGGTATAGGGGTTGAGGAAGTCATCTGCAACCCAGCCGTCAAAAGAGGTATCAAAGTTAATTCCCCACCACCAGTAATTTGTGCCAGAGAGAGATGCGTAAGTGGGTCCGCCGGTAACAGTACCAGTCGCACCAGAGGGTTGTGTACCGAGCGAGGTACCGGCTGCTGTTGAGCGGACATTCACCGTTGCGTTCGTCTGAATACGACTACCAGTAGTAAAGCGCGTTGGCGGCACAATTTGTGTTGGCGGAGGAGGTGGAGGTAGTGGCGTAGAGCCGTATGTCGGCAGGGCTGATTCTGAAGTCGCCATGGCGAAATCGTCCATGTAGAGCCAAGCATCGTAGTTCGTATTATCAGAGAAGTTGGCTGTGCCCCAAGTGGATGGCATTCTCAAAACTCTATGCCCGCCCTCAGAACCACTGGGAATGTCCCAGACGAAGCCGGGTGTAACTCCGCCAATCCATTCGGCAACCTTTGTCCAAGAACCTCCCATAGGTCGAAGCCACATTTCCCAAGAGTTACCAGAGGTTCTCGTGGTGTTGAAATGCATTTTCACCAAGGTCCAGCGGTTTTCCCTCGGCCACTCGGAAAGAGTTTGTTGTCCGATGTTGCCGGTAGAATACGGATCGTAATTTGGTCCAGTGTATTCAATGTTACTTAACCCTGCCGATTCAGTGAGACCAAAAAGCACATCACCTTGTGAAGGGTTGCCAAACGGCCACGGATCCATAAGCGGACGGTCAGCACGTGCCGCTGAGTGGGCAATCCAGAGATGGCTGTGACAGCCGTAGCTTCCGTTGCATGGATAAAGGAATTTGTTGCGTGCAGCAAATCTTGAAAGTTGGCTTCCATAATATTGTGGATATACCCAGAATTGGAACCAAACGTCACCTGGGATGTAGTCGTCGTAAGCCGCAGAGGCACCACCACCGAGTTGTAGATAGAAATCAGTCTGATTCCTGTAAGTACCAGGACCTCCGGAGAAGTCGCCCATGGTCGTTGGCAGACCTTCCATAAGTAGTGCCCGTGAGCCAGTCCCAGGAAATGCGCCCGTGTATCCAGGGATGCTTGTAACTGTCGAAAGGTAACCCGATGCACCGCCGGGTCTGGTTGTCTCGTCTTTAAGATCTGTCCAGCCAGCCGATGTAAACGCAGAAGCTTTGGTAGCGGCGGAATCAAACTTACTAACTGGATACTCAAAGTTATCAAAGAAGATAAGTCCGGAAGGTGTTGGTGTCGTAGTATTAGAAACCGTTACGGAAACTATAGGAGAGGTGGCCAAGTTCCCTGCTGCATCTCTCGCCACTGCCGTAAGATTGTGCGTACCATTTGTGGCGGAGGTGGTGTTCCACACAATAGAGTATGGTGCCGTGGTGTCCTCTGCTCCGAGATTTGCTCCGTCTAGTCTAAACTGGACGCCTACTACTCCCGTGTTATCCGAAGCGTTGGCAGAGACTGTGACGGAAGAACCAGAAACCGTTGAGCCACTAGAAGGCGTACTAATAGAGACCGTTGGAGGAGTTGTGTCCGAGGGGGAAGGCGGTGCTGACGATGCGGGTGGTATATCTGTCGGCCAACCAGGAGTAATACGAAGTCTGTCGAGTGCGACATACATCTGGCTAAGAGACGAGCCGAGAGCCGAGCCGCCGACCATATCATCCCAGTAACCAAACAGGGGTGAGAATAGACCGTAGAAACCGTAACCAGGATAAGGATTCAATCCCTGACTTTCACAACCACGGGCAGCCCTTGATACATTCGTAGCACCCTCGGGTCTGTAATAAATAGAGATGCATCTGTCAGCTGGGTTTGAAGACCTCATATCAACAACAAATGCCATCCAAACCCACTGATCCGCATACGGTCTCCAGTCCTGACTATCTACGACATCTGGTCCAGCCCCACCAGCAAGAATCGTCCAGCGTGGTGGATTTTCTCCGAAGTGTATTCCATTTCTGTTTCCTTCTGCTCCTGTGCTAGTTCGATATTTAAAGTCTAAGGTTTTATTTCTGTGAGCCCAGAAACCGCCACTTGTATTGTCTATCGCGTTAAGAAGAGTGGCGGGCATTTTTAGCATAAAGGAGAAGACGGTAAAGTTATGATTGCCACCGGCAAACGGCGCTGTCTCAACGGGTGCCCAACCAGCGCTGTCTTCGTTGTCGGTGCACGTCGCACAGGGTTCTGGAATTGCGCGCCAACCGCCGGACGGACCGTAACCGTAATTTGCGCCCCACTCCATCCTTACAAGTCCGGGTTGAGACAAAACGTCTGACGCAACCTGCGTTTCATAATCTCTTGAATATAGAACGGTGCTCGTCTCTGGCAGACCGTCAGGGTTATTGGCGGTACCGACACTTGGCGGTGGGGGTGGCGGTGGAGGAGGTGCGGATGAATTGGAGACATTTACCACGATATTGGCCGAGGTTACAGTGTTACCTGAAGTGTCTCTAGCAATAGCGGTGATGGTGTGGAAGCCATTAGAAACGCTTGTGGTATTCCAGCTTATAGAATACGGTGATGTGGTATCTTCTGGACCTATGGATACCGTATCAACCCTAAACTCAACACCAGCAACGCCAACATTGTCTGAAGCGTTGGCTGTAATACTCGTTGTACCAGAAACGGTAGCGCTACTTGCTGGTGAGGTGATAGAGACACTCGGTGGTGTTGTATCAGATGGTGGAGGAGGCGAAGAAGGTGGTGGTGTAGAGCCGCCACGCGCAGAGATGGCTCTTAGTTTGAAATAGTCATGCTGTCCATCAAAAGTTGAAATAGAGGCACGACCGGCGATAGCGCCGTTGTCGTTAGTTAAGCCGGCGATCCTTGTCGCACTTGAGTCGGTGAAAGTTATCTGCGGACTCGAGTCGTTTCCAATCCAGCCGGGGTCGCCGGGTTTCGTCGGACCGTGGTCAACTACCCAGATGTTAAGTGTGACATTCCCGCCGACCCCACCCGATGCTGCCAAACGCATTGTATAAAAATTTCCGCCAGTAAAGGTAACTGGTATAGCGAAGGATTGAACGTTGGTGCGCGCTCCGTTGTTATATCGTTGAATGATTACTCCCCCGTTTTCAATAGTCATACCGTAACCGTTATCGACGCCAGCGTTGTCCCACCTGACACCGGGACCAACGAGACGTGTCGAGGTATTTGCGCGCGCCGTCACCTGTGCCTCATGATCAATGCTTCCCGGAGAACTCGTGTAGCGGATTGCTACATCGTTGTCGTCAACAATATCGAGATCAAAGTTTACCGAGTCCCAGGTCGCACCCTTTATTTCGTTAACCCAGCGACCGGCGTATGGATTGGTATTAAAGTTGTCAGAATATTCGGCAACTTGCGCGAAGCTTGTGTCAGCATCAAAGCGCGCCAGACTGACAGAGAGCCACATCAAAGTAAAGGAAGCGAAAAGGAAAAGAGCCCAGTGGTAGTGAGAGTGGTACTCGTGCTTATGCCAGTCGGCATAAGCTGGTGAGGATTCCAAGAGCTGTTGATGCAATTTCGTCGTCAAGGTTTGTACTTAGATTTTAGCAAGAAATTTATAAAACCTTAGGTAAAATCATGAGATTTTTACCCGATTCTCTTATTTAATTCCGGTTAGATTTTGACGAAAGAGTATTCCAACCAAATTTTGTTCCAAGTTTTAGTGATTTGAAATTAGTTAGTATGTTGCGTTTCTCCTTATTAATGTTTATAAAGGTTCATTAAGAACAAAATTTAGAAAAATAACTGGGTATATGGGGTGAAAAATGTTTAAAATAGCTAAAAATTAAGTCACTTTTTCACTAAAAAAGATATCCACAGTTATCTAGAATTTACCTAAAATTCACTCCCCCTCTAACACTTGTACCGCCTCTTATTTTTACTGGCGGGATAGAGGCGCCTCCCTCATATTCCGTCCAGCTCGTGATATTCATTTTGTTCTCTAGGGGCTCACTGTAGTCAGAAGCAATAAATATATTGTCCAAGTGGTGGTCAAATGTACCGCCAGCACCTAAAGAATCTCCAATTCGCAACACATCCAAACCCTGCGGTTGGTCAAAGTTCGTGGTTAGGTTCTCAAAGGCATGTCGCAGTGAACCGTTGTCATTATAAACTTCTATACGCATATCGCTATTCGGCTCGTCCCACCTAGCGACGAGAAAATACCAGGTATTCGTCTGTAGATCAGCATCCGTTGTAGTTATAGAAACATTACTGACACCCGCTCGACGCACTCTAAGCGTAATTTCTCTCCCAGTTGCATCGTCAGTTCCGGCGGAAAAAATAGCAATATTGTTTGCTGCCTGACCAGTTTGTTGCGCCAAAAAGTGAAAATGGCTGACGTTCCAAGTTACATATCTAAACCAGAAACCTATGGCGCCCTCAACGTTGCTTATAATGTCATTACTGCTTACCGCAAACTCGGCATAGGAGTCATTGCTGGCTGAGTCAAGACCGTTGGTACCAATTTTAACCGCATCGGTATTCAGGGCGGCACTAGCATTAAGTGTTGCCGTGGTATCTCCGGCGGAGAAGTCGTGTGTGCCGTCAAGTGTCGTCCCCTCTGCCCGCCAGAAAAATGTAACACTATTTACCGCCTCTACTCTGTTGAAATACGCGACGCCGAGAAGGAGTAGGGCTAGAGCAATGCCAGAAAATAAAAGCCAGTTTGTTTTATAAGTCTTCATTTTTTACAGGAATCGCCATGTCTCTATTATATCCGATAGCCAGTTTTCAAGGCTTTTGGTTGTACTAACTTCGTAAAGTAGCCCTCGGTGGATAAACCAAATTTCCCAGGTCTCGCCCAGTCTCTCACTCTGGCCGTAGAAGGATGTGGCCGGCGCGCTGTCGATTTCAAGATCTTTTGGGCTATTCATCACACCTAGCGGAGAATCTTTCAGGAATCTTTCCTCCGTAATTTTTTCCTCGCCATACGGGACAACAAATATCTGGAAACCGGCTCCCGCCTCTTTATCTTCAAAGGTTATGGTGCTCGCTCCCCCGCCCTCGTCATACTGGGTAATCGTTAATCCTTCCTTGTGTAGCAGAGAGAATCCATGAAGCTCGTTTCTATACTCTTTCCAGCCTGCCGGAATTATTCGGACACCTGTTTTTTTAAATTCAAGCTCCTGGAGAAGGCCTGCTTTACTTTCACTTCTCTCGTGCGAAAGAAGAAAAAAAGCGGCAAGAGCTAGTGCCGAAAGTCCAATAACAACAGCGATAATTTTTAATTTCCCTTTTAAATTCATCTCATTGTTGATTCAGAATTGCACGACCATTTAGAAAAAGAAGATTCCCGAACAAGCGAGTGTTACGCTGGCTTGTTGAATTCCCTGTGGTAAAGCTTTTTATAGTACCGACACCTGTACCAGCGCCGTTTGTAACATAAGCGCGGTAGAAATAAGTTTGGTCTGAAGAAAGTCCAGTTATGTAGCTTGTAAAGGCGTGATTGCCTAGAAGGGCACCTAGGGTCGTAGTTGAAACCCCTGTTACTAGCGCCGAGTCGGTAGAGTAAGCGAAGCCGTGCTCCGTGCCGTCTGAACCGCCAGTTTTTACCCCGTGAAGCGTCGCGGAGTTAAAGCCAGGTGTGGCAAAGTTTGTAGTGACAGTAGGAAGAACAGTTGACTCCTCCTGCGCACTGATAGTGTAGAAGGTGGATGTTGAGTTTTGGTTGTTGTAGCCGGTTAGTATCCAGTCGGCGCTACGAGCGCTATTTGAAATCCTTACTTCATCAATAATGCCGTCAAAAAATATTGAAGAGCCATTGGAGCGAAAACCTTGTCCAAACAACAGGTTGTTGCCATTGGTTGCGAAAGACTTAAGCGTTGATGTAGCAACAGAGGAAGACGCCATCATCTGTCCATTGACGAAAAATGTCATCCAAGTGCCGTCGTGAGTTACCACCACGTGCTCAAAGGTTCCGGCGCTCGTCGTTGTAGAAAAGGTCGCCGGCTTACCCGTCCAGTCGAAGACATAGCCGTTGGCCAATTGAATTAGTTCATACGCTTGGAGTTTTGAGACAAAAGGATGGGCGGGAAGCGAAGATGAGCTCGTGTAAAAGGCGGTTCTCGTCGTATCGTGAGCAAAAGCTGAATAATAGAGCGTTTTGCCATCAGACTCTATTGATGGGTCAGCCGTGTCGGCGGAAGCGCCGGTACCATTAGGGTAGTGCTGTGTAGAAGTAGCGTTAATCCAACCCCCGGTTGGTACGGAACCTTCAGCGGTGGAAGAAGCCAAGCGATAAACCATATTCGCAGCAATACCGCTATTGCCATAAAATACGCGGTAGCGCATTCCACCCACTAAGGCTGCGTCAACGTTTGACCAATTCGTAGCGCCTCCGCCGTCAGGATCGCCCGCACCTGCCCAGGTTGTTACAGTCTGGCCTTGAAGGGGATAAATTTTTGCCGATTCGGCAATTTCGGTAGTGCCGTTAACACAGACTGACGTGTAGTATAGCGCAAACCCGCTCGTATCCACGGAGAGACTGCATCCTTCAGACGCACCCGAGCCGTTTGGTTGGTCGCCAGGATCAATCCAGCCGGTCCAACCACTGCCGTCAGTCTTAATTCTTGCGATAAAAAAGTTTTCTGTTGTGCCGTTGGCCATAGTGGTACCAAGGTATACATGATCACCGGTTATCGTGATGTCTATTGGAGAATTTTCGGCAGAACCGGCACCAGCGGGCGCGGCACCCGGCTGAATCCAGGCGCTGAAATTTGTTAAAGATAGCGTAGAGGTGGCGTAGGAAAATTGTTCCACGGCGTCCGTTGCATTGCCGTTGTGAGCCATTACCGCATACCAAATGTAGGAATCATCAGAGTCAACTCCTATTGAAAATCCGCCGTTGTTGCCACAAGTGGCCATACCCGTGACGGAGCGACTGGTCCAGACGGAGAATTGTAAGCCATCAAGTGTTGATGTGGCAGTATAGAATCTCGCAGTTCCATCAGAACACAAGGCGGCTCCATAATAGATCAGTTCTCCAACAATGACTGAATCTATTTCGCTATAGTCTGCTGTTCCTGCTGTTCCAAGGGTGGACGTGGCGATACGGTTCCAAGTTGGGTTTGGGATGGTTGCCGCCGAAGTATCGTCTGTCTGAATCCAGGCTTCTATTGTTCCTGCGGTTGTTAAATCCAAATCATTATGGTCAGTCACGGTTGAAACATCATTCGTGCCGTCAAAGTCGTAGGCGGTGGCAATTTTGCCAACGGCACCAGCGGTTGCTCCTGAAACAGTGCCATTTTGAGCGGTACCGGCCGAATCGCTGTTCGATGAGCCCGAGTCGTCCATATGCCAGACGCCAACATAATTTGAATCCCAAGTTCCGGATACGTTTTCTTGAGAACTTGTCACGGATGAGTTGCCATAGAACATATAAACGACTGTGTTGTCGTCAAAGTCTAGAGTCGGGATCTCAACCCAAGCAGTAATCTCGCCTGTCGTCGGAGTATATCTTTCTCGTTCGTAATCAAGCGGTGTTGAGCCCGCTGCATCGGAGGTAAAAATTATATCGTCGCCCTGAGCGTCGGTTACATTTCCACCATTAGCCGTTGTACGAAATTCGGGTTCAGTAAAAGACATTAATACGGGAAAATTAGTTAAGTTAGAGGTGCCTGTCACTTGCGACTCTTGAATAGTAATAGTTCTCCGATACGAATAACCATTTGCGAACTGGGCTTCGGCTTTGTTAACTTCTACTCCTAAACTCATTTTCGACCCAGTGCCTTCGTTAGAAATATTTATAATCGGAACTAGGGGTGTAAAAAACCACGCTAAAATTAAAAAGGCGGTAAAAAATTTTATTGGAAATCTAATCCGTCTATCTTTTGTTAATTTTAAAAAATTCATTCTGTGTGAAAATCATTGTTGATGGACTATCGCCCTCCCGTTCAAAAATTTCATCGTACCGAAGAGCCGGATATTGCGTGAGACATTAGAATTCCCTGTGGTAAAACTATTTATAGTACCGAAGCCCGTGCCGGCGCCGTTTGTAACATATGCTCTATAGTAATAAACCTGGCTGGGTGAAAGACCAGTAATGTAGTTAGAAAAAGCATGATTGCCCAAGAGAGCACCCAGAGTGGTTGTCGAAACACCGCTTGAGAGGGTGGCGTTGGTTGAATAGGCGAAACCGTGTTCCGTGCCGTCAGTGCCACCGGTTTTTACGCCATGAAGATTAGCAGAATCAAACCCGGGGGTCGCGAAGTTTGTGGTTACTGTTGGCAAAACATCGTTCTCTTCTTGGGCGCTGATGGTGTAAAATGTGGATGTTGAGTTCTGGTTGTTATAGCCAGTTTGTATCCAGGGTATACTTTGTGTACTACTTGAAACACGGATCTCGTCTAGAATTCCATTAAAAAATATCGTTGAACCATTAGCTCGGTGGCCTTGGCCAAACAGAAGATCATTGGCATTTGTGGCAAAATCAGTTGTAACCGTTGTGCTTGAATATTCCTGACCATTGATAAAGTAGCGCATAACTGAACCACTGTGTGTAACCGCTACGTGATAGAACGTACTGGCGGCTGTTGTTGAGCCAAACGTCGTTGGTTTCCCAGCCCAGTCAAACACATATCCTGGACCAGTCTGAATCAGTTCATAAGCATTGCGTTTAGAAACAAATGGGTGGGCTGGGAGTGTAGTAGATGAGACCTGAAATAATTCAGTTGCAGTGTTGTGTGCATATGCGCCGTAGTAAATATTTTTACCGTCAGATTCTACCGAAGGAACAGACGACTCCACCGCACCGGCACCATCGGGAAGACTCGGAGCAGAACTTGAGGACACAATCCATGAACTGACTGACCCACCTTGGGGTGACGAAGAAGCAATGACCCAGTTTTCGTCAACTGATTCGTGTCCATAAAATGCGTGGTAACTAAAACCTCCGACAATAGTAGAATCCACTTGATTAAATTCAGTATCACCAGCAACTCCTGCCGCTGGGTCAGTATCATTTTGCCAACCGCTAAACCCAGTCCCGTCAAAGTTTGACCACGCCCTACCGTATGTAGAGGTTGTACCGCTGTGACAGTGGCCAGAATAATAAAGCTTTGCTCCATCAGTATCTATGCCCACTGAACAACTTTCACCGGTTCCACCTGTCATGTTTGTAGTGGATTGGGATGTCCAACCAGTCCAGCCGCTTCCGTCTAATTGAACGCTTCCGGTTCGAAATGCTTCAGTTGTTCCATTCAAAAGCAATACTGCAAAATAGGCTCTTTCACCAGAGACAACAATATCTATACTTGATCCTTCGGCCGCGCCAGCAAGAGTTGTAAGGTTGTTTAGAGATTTCCATGAAGCAAGTGCCCAGCCTGTGTAATCTAATGTGGAAGTTGCATAAGCTATACGAGTATTCGTTCCAGCGTCGGAAGACATTACAACGTGCCATATGTAAACTCCGTCAGAATCTACGCCGATATCACAGCCACCGGTATTGGCTGGAGTTCCAGTGGCCGTTCTTGAAGTCCATGCTGATAAGTCGCCGGTACCTAATGGTCTAGTGGCGGTTCGAAAGGTTGCCACAGTATCCGCGCACAGTAAGCCCGCAAAATATTCTGTCTCACCGATTATGACACTATCCACTCCACTCCAATCGGACGCACCAGCTCCGTCGGGTGCATTTTGGCTGACCCAAAGAGTACTAAAAGATGGAGCTGTTGAGACATCGTCTGTTCTCACCCACGCCTCAAATGTTGCTGTATTAGTGTAGTCGAGAATAGCCGCATCTGTTACAGTTGAAACATCGTTTATGCCATCAAAATCGTAAGCGGGTCCAATTTTTCCAACCGCGCCAGCAGTTGCCCCTGAAACCGTTCCGTTGTTGGCAGTACCGGCTGAATCAACGTTTGTTGAACCAGAATCATCCATATGCCAAACTCCGTCATAAGTGGTGTCCCAAGTTCCCGCTACGTTTTCTTGCGAACTCGTCACTGAGGAGTTGCCATAGAACATATAGACAACAGTGTTGTCGTCAAAGTCTAGAGTCGGTATTTCCACCCAAGCAATAATCTCACCGGTAGTTGGCGTATACCTTTCACGCTCGAAGTCCAGCAAAGTTGTGCCTTGTGAGTTTAGCGAAAAGATTATGTCATCCCCTTGGGCATCTGTAACATTGCCGCCGTTTCCAGTTGTTCGGAGCTCCGGTTCTGTAAATGACATTAGAACCGGAAAGTTTGTTAAGTTTGAACCGCCAGTAACTTGTGATTCCTGGATCGTGATGGTTCTTCTGTAGGAATAACCGCTTGAAAATTGAGCTTCGGCTTTACTGACCTCTATACCCAGTTTTATTTTCTCTCCTTCTTCTGTTTGGGTAACCCGTAGAACTGGCACAACAGGAGAAAGCACCCAGATAAATATCAAGGTTATCGCTAATATTTTTTTAAAAATCTTTACATTCACGAATTATTTGCAGTTGAGAAAAATTGGTAACTCATATTAGATATCGCACGCATAATACTCGCTGCTTTTTCGAAAGCAGTTTTTTCTTCTACCTCACCTTTTATTTCAACCATAACGGTTATGAGATACGGTCTGTTTGGAATATAGACCACCCCGGAGTCGCTGTATGTGTTATTGCTAGAACCAGCACCGAACTTATGCGGAAACGAGACATCGCTTGGTACAACTCCTCGCATAAAATCTTTAAATTCTGCCCCATCAAGTAACTCCAGAAGATATTGCGAATTTTCCCTATTAAGATAGTTGGCCGTGTAGAGAGAGCGGAAAAGGCGCGAATATTCTTTGGTTGTAACTGTTCCATTTTCGTCAAAAAGTTTTTCCAGACCTATCGCCTCAACTACGTTATCAATTTCAGAAGTGGGTATGTTGCGTAGCAATATTCTGTAGGCAGTGTTATCAGAGCGAACCAATAGTTCTTCCAAAAGTTTCTTTATTGTAAATTTTGTGCCTATAGGTTGAGTATGCAGTGTTGATGACACCGGATAAATATCTTCTTCTTCAAGAGTGAGTACTTGATCTGGTGACCAAATATCATGTTCTATCGCGCCCATAGTAGCCATGGCTATTGGAATTTTCGATAAACTAGAAGGTATAAATCGATCTTCGGGCAACAGATTTATATTCGCACCAGTATTTAAGTACTCTATATAAATTGAAATACGCGCATTTGGCTCGGTTGCTACAAGCTCTCGAAGTTTAGTGCGTAACGGCTGGAGAGTCGGGAGAAAATGCTCTTTGTCTATTAAATGTCGTGATATGTCTATAAGCGGATACTTCTCTCGCGCCTCACGTATTGACATGCCTTCGCCTTCATAAATATATGAGTGATACGAAACACCAAGTAGCGCTATAAGCAATGCTAGACTTGCATATTTCCACTTTTTGTTTTCGGTTTGTATTTCTTTCTCTCTCATAATTATGTGGTCGGCTCACCTGAACCAGATGCTGTTTCGCCTCCCCCATTTTCGGCTGGGGGTTCAGGAGCTGGAGCTGGTTCGGGTTCAGGGACTGGTTCGGGTGCCGGCTCTTCAGCGGGTGGTTCTTCGGCTGGCGGCTCTTCAGCGGGTGGTTCTTCGGCTGGTGGCTCTTCACTTGGCGGTTCTTCTGCAGGGGGTTCCTCAACGGGTGGTTCTTCAGCCGGTGGTTCTTCTGTTGGTGGAGTTTGACCGCCGACAAGTTGGAGAAGTGCCGAGAGCTGGTCTCTGTTTATACAGACGTCTTCTATACATACTTGTTTGGTGTAGACAATCTCCGAGCTGATAGCTTTGGCAAAGAAGTTTTCTATACCATTGGTGGCATCAGCAAACCAGGTCTTTAATCGACCAAAGAGTCCCGTGAAGAAACTGTCGGCAAAGGCGCGCGAAGCATCAGTTGAGCTCGCGGTTGTGGAGGCGATGGTGGCGAGGTTAAGGTCAAGCTCTTGAAGCCCCTTAACTGTAAGCGAGAGAATCGCCGTTGAGTTTATGGTTTGTACCGAACCATCTTTATTAAAGTAAGAGAGGTGCGGACTGGTAGAAGCTGTTTCTTCTGCAATGAAGCCCCAATGGTCAAGCGTAGTGGTGCTTAGATCATCGTTATATCTGAAGGAGACGGGGCGGAGAGTTCTAACAAGGTCTAGTCCAGTATCAGGTAGCGACTCAATAGAGTTCTTGAATCTCGCAGAAGAGGCGTTGCAGGTATCTCCCGACTGCGTTGTAATTTCTAAAGTGGTGCCGTCTATACAGATAGAATTATCTGCGCCAGTCACAGAGGAGAGGCCGTTTATCGCCATCGTGCCGTTTATGGAAAGCGTTCGCCACGGCGTGGTTGAACTAATACCTGTCAGGAGCGAGGAGCCCTTTGTTATTGTGAGAGCAACTTGTGAGGAGAAGTTGGTTGAAGAAGCGATGTTGAAGGACTTATTGGAGGAGAGATAGCCGATAGACCAGGCATCGCTGTCCTTTGCAAACTGGAAGGTGGCATCGCCATTGCCAAGCGGGTTGCCGATGGTGGTAATGCCGTTTGAATCAATTGCAAAGACGGTCGAGGTGGAGAATCCTGAAGTTGAGGAGCTAATTGCAAAGAGGTGCGAGGTGCCTCCAGCAGCACCAGCGATGGAGAATCTGGCAAAGGGCGAGGTCGTACCGATACCGAAATTACCAGAAGAGCCGATGATGGTGAGATTTGCCAGTGTGGTGGTCGCTGTTCCCGCTGTGTTTGTATTGGTGAGGTAGAAGTTGCCTCCGGCATTTCTAAAGGCCCATTGAGGAACGCCAGCTCCGGCAGAAAGCACCAGTTGTGGCGCCGTAGACGAGAAGGGGTTCAAGAGCCAGTTTGGTGTGGAGGTGGAGAAGCCCATGTTGCCGGTAGATTGGTTTACAAAAATCCTTGAAGTGTTAAGAACTCTTATATCCAGATCTCCGCCGGTGTCGATGGTGAAGACATCGGTGCCAGAATTAAAATTAATTCTAGATTGGTTGATACAGCTTGAGTCATCACAGAAATCAATTATTGAGTTTGAACCTACGATGGCCATAGCGCTACCTAGTGTTAGATTTGCACTTTGCACATCGGTGTTGTTCGTTCCAATGCTTGCTCTGCCGGCAAATAGTCTGGTAGTAGAGGCGAGGGTCGAGAAGAAATTGGTCGTCGTGGCATTAGTCGTTGTTGATCTGTCTAGCAACGCGCCGCCTGTAACTTCAAGTCTGGAGTTGGTCGTGGTGGCGGTCGCCCCTATAACAAGTCCCATGTGAGTACCGGCGTTAGGATACAGAGCCGACTCGTTTGTAGATGTGGCAAACTTGGAGTTACCTCCGCCACTACCAGAACCGCAAGCAGTGCCTGTGTTAGAAAGCTGACCATTAGAATCAAGCTGGGCACAGCCAACTTGTCCGCCTAGAGAGGAGAAGGTTGGGATACCATTCGCGTTGATGCTAAATACAGAAGCGGTTGAGGTAGCAAAAGTTGATGCGCTAGAGGTGGCTAGGTAGAAGAGACCGCCGGCGTTTCTGAAGGTCCAGTGGGAATTCGTCAGAACAGATGGATCGGAGAGTGTGAGTTGACCGCCAGTACTTGAGGCAACCTGCAAGGCCCAGCGCGGAGTGGTGGTGCCGATGCCAGTCCTACCAGTTAGACTAATGATGCCATCAGAAGCGCCGGTAACACCGGCTCCAGCAGATATTAATACATTTCCACCAACGTTCCCGCCACCCAAAGCAGCGCCGGCCGAAATAGAAACGTTGCCTCCAGAACCGCTTGTTTGTGCGTCCCCACCATCTAAGGTCAACAATCCTCCGTTACCGGATGTCAAACCTCCCAAGCCGGCAGAAAGAATTAGGCCGCCGCCGTTACCTGTATCACCACCTTCTCCGGCAGTAACCTGAACAGCGTGACCTGTCACCCCCCCAGTCTGGGTAACGGGTGCTATACTAAATGCATCGTTAGGAATAAAATCTCCAGTGCTGTTGATTGTGAAAAGTTCTGTGCCGGCGGCATTTCTAAAGTTCAAGAAGTTGCCTGTGAAGCCCGTAGTGCTCGATGCAACGATGAGATTACCAGTGGTTGTCGTTGCAAAGATTCCTAAGAGAGCGTTAGTACCTTTAAGTGAGGTGGCACCAAGACCAAGAGAGGTGGTGCCTTGTGTCGGGAAGATAAAGAGATTGTCTGTTGAAGAGGCGAACTTGGAGTTGGCCGCTCCGCCGCCGGAACCACAAGCTGTTCCTGTGTTAGAAAGTTCGCCCGTAGATGAGAACTGGGCACAACCAACTTGACCCCCGAGGGAAGAGAATGTCGGGATGCCGTTGGCGTTGATGCTGAAGGCTGAAGCACTGCTCGTGGCGAAGGTGGAGGCACTGGAGGTGGCGAGGTAGAAGAGGCCGCCGGCGTTTCTGAAGGTCCAGTGGGAATTCGTCAGAACAGATGGATCGGAGAGTGTGAGTTGACCGCCAGTACTTGAGGCAACCTGCAAGGCCCAGCGAGGGGTCGTAGTGCCGATGCCGATGTTGGTCCGGTCACTAGGAATATTTAGTCTGCTCGTCGTATTGGTCTGAAGGATTAAATCTCCGCCACCGTTTATGACAAATTGTCCGCCACTTGAGTTATAGCTAATTCTCGCTGTTTGAGTACACGAAACGTTAGGGCAAAAGTCTAATATTTGGCTATTGCCGCCAAGAATGACCATTTTAGCACCGGCGGTGAGAGTCTCGTCACTAACAACGCTGTCCGTACCGATTCTTGCTCGACCTGCGAATAGATTGGTTGTTGACGCAGTTGTCGCAAAGAAGTTTGTCGTCGTTGCAGCCGTTGTGGTTGATCTGTCGGCCACAAATCCTCCGGTGAGGGTTGAAGAAGCGGTGGAAATGAAACCCTGGAAGAAGCCAAGAGTGGTGGAAGTAGATACGCCCCATGGTTGAACGGTCCAGGCGAAGGCGCCACCACCGCCTTGCGCATCGGTCCCACAGAAGAGCGAACCGCCAGTTGTTGCCTTCACATCGCAGTCAGCAGCGTTTAGGTTTAGAACGGCGAGCGAGGTCGAGGTGGCGTTCGTGGTGGTGGCATTAACACCAGTAAAGTTCTGAAGGGTTGAAGAAGCGCTGGCCACAAGGTTCGGAATTCTAGAATCTGCAATAGAAGACAGGAAGAGATTGCCGTCAGAACTCCAGATGTTGTTGTCATCTATATATATAGAAGCGCCGACCTGGACTATGCCTGTGGCGCGAATGTTGCCGTCGAAGGTTGAAGTGGAGTTTGCTCGGCTAATACCCGTGCGTCTGCCGACGAAGAGCGAGCCGTGCGAGGTGAAGGTGTTGTTGCCCATCTGAATCGGTGTGGAGGTCGCTATGGCAACTGTGCCACTTGCCATTATTGTGAAGGCGGGAGGAGTGGTCGTAGCTGTACCGGCTATAGTTGTTGTCGAGAAATAGAGATTTCCTCCAGCATTTCGGAATGTCCACTGTGCAACGCCAGCGCCGGCAGAAAGCGAGAGCTGGGGCTCGGTCGTAGAGAAGGAAGTCAGCTTGTACTGCGGAGTTATGGTTGCGATACCGAAGTGACCCCCAGCACCACCGGTCAAAAGAGACACCTGCGGAGCGGCGTTGTTGGTGAAGAAGTCAAGGCGATGATTCGATTTAGTACCGATTTCACCGCAACCGCCCGTACAACTGCCAGACGTACCAACATAAGTTCCGACCGAGACTGTGCCGTCGGTGTGCACAAGGCCATAATTACCGGAAGCCGTTCTGACAATCAATTTCTCGTCGGGAGTAGAGGTGCCTATGCCCACGTTGCCAGACGAGCCTATGATGCTTAGTGCCGCGACAGAAGTTGTGGAGTTTCCAGCCACGGTTGTCGTCGCAAGATAGAAGTTGCCCCCGGCGTTTCTGAAGGCCCATTGAGCGTTACCCGCACCGGCAGAAAGCGAGAGCTGGGGTGCCGAGGATGAGAACGGGTTCAGGAGCCACTGGGGGGTTGCTGTCGCGAGACCGAGATTTCCTCCCCGCAGATAAGAATCACCGCTTGCCGTTATTTGAACATCTACGCTACCAGAATTGTAGAGCGAGAGTCTACCAACATCAGAAGCTCCTCCAATGTCTTCCAGGGTTGCAACTTCCGTTCCTCCATCAAAGATAATTAAGCCATTTGCCGTGCTGTTCGGGCTATTTATATAGATACTTCCACCTGTAGTTAATACTTCGCTACCAACTGCGGCAGATGTACCAACCAACAGAGACCCAGCTGAGTCTACATTAAATAGAGTGGTGCCGGCGGCATTTCGGAAGTTGAGGAAGTTTCCGGCAAAGCCTGTGGTGGAGGAGGCGACGATTAAGTTGCCTGTCGTGGTGGTGGCAAAGACTCCCAAGAGAGCGTTGGTACCTCGGAGACTGGTGGCACCAAGACCAAGAGAGGTGGTGCCTTGTGTCGGGAAGATGAAGAGGTTGTCTGTTGAAGAGGCAAACTTGGAGTTTCCTCCGCCACTACCAGAACCGCAAGCTGTTCCTGTGTTAGAAAGTTGACCATTAGAATCGAGCTGAGCACAGCCAGTCTGTCCGCCGAGTGAGGAGAATGATGGAACACCATTGGCGTTGATGCTGAAGACAGAAGCAGTTGAGGTAGCAAAAGTTGATGCACTAGAGGTGGCGAGGTAGAAGAGACCCCCGGCGTTTCGGAAAGACCAGTGTGAGTCAGTCAAAACAGACGGATCAGAGAGGGTGAGCTGTGGGCCTGTGGAGGAGGCGATCTGGAGTGCCCAGCGTGGAGTGGTGGTGCCGATGCCGATATTACTGCGATTAAGAATAGACATCTTCGCGTCGCTGTTTATGGTAAATCTTATTTCTCCAGACCCTGCGCCGGGGGCGCTGTGAATAGTGAAGACGCCAGCATTGTTGTTTATTCTGTCAATGGTCGTACAAGCAGCGGTGGCACAGAAATCAAGATTGGTAGAACCGAGAAGCACCATGTTGCCATTACTTAGGGTGAGTTTGGAGCTAGAAACTATTTCGTCTGTGCCAATTTTGACAGACCCGGCAGAGAGGTTTGTTGTGCTTGCTGTTGTAGCAAAGAAGTTTGTCGTCGTTGCACTGGTAGTAGTGGACCTGTCGGCTACAAATCCTCCGGTGAAGGTTGAAGAAGCTGTGGAGATGAAGCCGTTGAAGAAGCCGAGCGTGGTAGAAGTTGAGACGCCCCAAGGTTGAACAGTCCAGGCGAATGCGCCAGAACCAGCGTTGTCTGTACCACAGAAGAACGAGCCGGCGGTTGTCGCTTTAACATCACAGTTTGCAGCGTTTAGGTTAAGAACTGCGAGTGAGGTGGTGGTAGCGTTGGTGGTAGTACTATTTACCGCGGTGAAGTTCTGAAGAGTTGTAGAGCCCGTGGTTAAGAATGAGCCGTTGGAAGTAAAGTAGGCAAGCAAGGTTGAGCCGTTAGAAGCATAGAGGTTTAAAAGGTTGCCAGACTGCGAAGCGCCGGCAGTGATATCTATACCCGCGTTTGTGGATGGTGCTGTTGTGTCTATGTTAAAGACAGCTCCCCCACTTCCATTTTCAACTCTAAAGGCGCTTGCGTAAGCTCCAGCTATAGTAAAGAGTCCTAGGGGTGAGGTTGTGCCGACACCGAGCTTGCCTGTGCTGTCTATATGAAAGACGGTTGAAGTGGCAAAGCCGGATGTTGAAGATGAGACAGAGAACAGGGGTGCTGTTCCGCCAGGAGCGCCAGCGACGGAGAGTCGGGCCCATGGTGTGGTAGTGCCTACCCCGACATGACCGGAACCAGAGAAGTAGACAGAGTTTGTATCAACCGTGGAAGTCGCCCACTTTGAGTTAGCCGCGCCACCGCCCGAACCACAAGCAGTACCTGTGTTTGAAAGTTGTCCTGTAGATGAGAACTGGGCACAACCCACTTGTCCACCCAAGCTGGAGAAGGTTGGGATGCCGTTCGCGTTGATGCTAAATATGGAAGCCGTTGAGGTGGCAAAGGTGGAGGCACTAGAGGTCGCAAGGTAGAAGAGACCACCGGCGTTTCGGAAAGACCAGTGGTCGTTGGTGAGAACCGATGGATCGGACAGCGTTAATTGGGCACCAGTTGAAGAAGCGACTTGGAGCGCCCAACGAGGAGTGGTGGTGCCGAAACCAACAAGTCCCCTGTTATATAGAGTAGCCCCTACTGCACCATTACCACTCTGAGTAGTAAGGCTGAAGTCTAAGCCGTTATTCTCGTCCTGAATTCCAATAATGCTGGTAACCGCATCGTTGTCGTAGCCATTTATTTCAAACAAGTAGTCTGCAGTTCCGGTAAAGACGGAGTTGCCAGAAATTTGGAAAGTGGTGTCTGCGTCTGCCGAAATTTCTACGTCGCCGGAACCATTTGCTGTGATATTTAAGTTGGCATTACCACCAGACGAAGTAATTATTGAAGCAGCAAAATTAGTGGTAGTCGCTTGGGTTGTGGTGGACCTGTCGGCAATGAACCCTCCGGTGAAGGTTGAAGAAGCGGTGGAGATGAAGCCGTTGAAGAAGCCCAACGTCGTGGAAGTGGAGACGCCCCAAGGTTGAACAGTCCAGGCGAAGGGTGCGCCAGAGCTCGTACCACAAGCGGCACCAACATTAGACAGAGTGCCGTTGGCATCAAACTGAGCACATCCCACTTGTCCACCCAAGCTGGAGAAGGTTGGGATGCCGTTGGCGTTGATGCTAAATATGGAAGCAGTTGAGGTGGCAAAGGTGGAAGCACTAGAGGTCGCGAGATAGAAGAGACCGCCAGCGTTTCTAAAGGTCCAGTGGTTGTTCGTGAGAACGGATGGGTCAGAAATAATAATTTGCGGACCAGTGGCAGTGGCAACCTGGAAGAGCCAGGCAGAAGTGCCGGTGCCGATACCAAATCTTGTACCATCGCCGGTGATGAAAGAGGTGCTATCGGCTTGGATCCTGACTCTCGTACCGCCGTTACTAAGAAGATCAAATCTACCAACGTCACCCGTTCCACCGGCATCTTGAAGTATTGCTACCGTTGCTCCTCCATCAGTAAGTGTGAAAGCTCCAGAAGAGTTGTTTGGGGCATCTATCGTAATATTTCCAGTCGTCGTCAAAGCTCCTGTTATGGTTGAAGAAGCGTTTGATATAAAGTTGTTGACTGTTAGGAGTCCCGTATTGCCGTTTATAGAAAGTGCTGGAACAGTAGAGGTGGCAAAACTTGAGGCGCTGGAAGTTGCTAGATAGAAATTGCCTCCGGCGTTTCTGAAAGACCAGTGCGAGTCAGTCAAGACGGATGGGTCGGAGAGGGTGAGCTGTGGACCCGTGGAAGAGGCAATCTGGAGTGCCCAGCGTGGAGTGGTGGTTCCGATGCCGATGTTGGTACGATTGCTTGGAATAAACATTCTAGTCGTACCGTTTGTATCAATTACAATGTTCCCGCCTGAAGTAAGTAAGAATTCATCACTACCGTCGCTGAAACTTAGTCTCGTAGTATTAATACAACCGGTATCTGGACAGAAATCTAGGTTGGTTGTGCCTCCGATTAGTGTTAGGCCCCTAGCGGCGGTCAGTGACGCCCCAGTTACCTCACTCTCGTTTGTTCCCACGCTTAATCTACCCGCAAAAAGTTGGGTGGTACTTGCTTTCGTCGCAAAGAAGTTTGTCGTCGTGGCGCTTGTGGTTGTTGAACGATCAGCTACGAATCCTCCGGTGAAGGTTGAGGAAGCAGTTGAAATAAATCCGTTGAAGAAGCCGAGCGTGGTAGAGGTTGAGACACCCCAAGATTGAACAGTCCAGGCGAAAGGTGCGCCAGAGCCGCTACAGGAGCTTCCGGTGTTGGAGAGTTGTCCGGAAGAGTCAAACTGGGCACAACCAACCTGACCACCGAGAGATGAGAATGTCGGGATGCCGTTGGCGTTGATTGAGAAGACCGAGGCGGTGGAGGTGGCAAAGGTTGATGCGCTGGAAGTGGCTAAGTAGAATAGGCCGCCAGCGTTTCGGAAGGTCCAGTGGTTGTTGGTGAGAACTGATGGGTCTGAAAGTGTTAGCTGACCACCTGTAGAGGAAGCTACTTGGAGAGCCCAGCGAGGAGTGGTGCTACCGATGCCGATAGTGCCAACCTCTAGAATTGTTAACCTATCTGCGCCGTTAGTTCTTAAAGCGATTAATTCGCCTGTACCTTCAGCGATTAGAGAAGTTTTAGAAAAACCATTGTCAAAGTTTAGCCTAAAGCTATTGCCGGTGCAGGAAGTATTATTACAAAAATCTATGGAATTATTACCGCTAGGGAAACCAATGTTGCCATTGATTGTAACAAGCGATGTTCCTACGACGCTGTCTGTTCCAACTCTGATCTGCCCAGCGAAGAGGTTGGTTGTGGAAGCTGTGGTGGCAAAGAGTGTGGTTGAGGTGGCGTTAGTAGTGGTGCTATTCACCGCCGTAAAGTTCTGGAGAGTGGTGGAGCCCGTGACGAGGAGTGCCCCTGTGGAGTCTATATTAAAGAGTGTGGTGCCGGCGGCAT
>CAYUOR010000002.1:0-108552 GCA_964446535.1 uncultured Candidatus Saccharibacteria bacterium
CTACCAGACGCCTAGTTTTGTATTCTCTAGAAACTTTTTCTCGCCCCTCGTCTGTAAGTAGTTTCAACATCGCTTATTCTTTATAAGAAGGTAAAACCAGTCCAATGGCGGGCGCATAACCGAGCGACTCCTCAAACGGTATGGGTGGGGTGCGGTCACGAGAAGCAGACAGGTTAAGCCAGACGTCGGCTAGCTGGTGGTCAACCTCGCTTCCCTCCATAAGTTTTTCTACAAATGCGGCATCATTGGCGCCGTGTCCGCAAAGCACGATTTGTTCAATTTTTTTACCAGGTCGACCATGTTTATCTGTGCGAGCATTCCAGAAAGTTATAACCTTTCTCATTTCTGCTCGTAGGTCGGCGAGGTTGGTTTGTGAGCCGTCGGTCCCCACACCAAACACAGGGGTCGTGCTAAATTGAACTATTCCATCTTCTGCTACATAAAAACCCGTTTTTTTTGAGGAAAGATTTATAATAAGCTGCGGACGTCGGTCCTCGCGATGAATCACGGCACGAGCAATCGCTTGAGACTCAAGCTCGAAAGCAGAAGGAGTAATTCCAATTGACTCTAAAAGATTTTCGTAACTTTTTACTATATCTTTTGAAATAACCGAGACTGCGAGTTTTATCTCCCCCGCCCGCTGATCTGAGCTTATTATTTCAAAATCAAACACGGATTCGGCTAGAGAAACGGGGGCATTTTCTTCCACAATAAAGGCTACAGCGTCCCTTAACCCAGTATGTGGTACCCAATCTATCGTCGTAGTAAAGATATAAGCTCTTTCTTCTGGCAAAACTGCTTTAGCATAATTTGTTCCGTAGTGTTCCGATAGTTTACGAACCACGGGCGCAAGATTCTGTGGGCTCACAATTAGCCCGGACTCAACCACCCCCTTGGGATTAGGGGCCTTACTTGCATGAACCAACTCAAACCCATCACCAAAAAGACCCCGTTTCAATTCAACAAATCTGGTATCATCGTCCGTTATCACGATACCAGTCATTGAAAAAAGCATGAACTCAGGCACCGGGAAGAAGTCCATGAAACTTTGTCGTCTCGCGAGCACTCTCATACGACTTTATTATACAGCATCAATGAAATTTCTTAGGATAAGCGCTGCCGCTGAGGCGTCCGTCATTTCGGTACTACCCTGAAGGCGTCTAGCCTCCATAGTGGTCAGTACTTCCGGATGGTAGGCCACTTCTAGGCCCTCATTCTCAAGAATCTTTTTGAATGCAGAGATTTTTTCTTGAATAGGATTTGGTTCGCCATGAAAATTTTTTGATTCTCCAAGTACTATTTTTTTTATACCCTCCTTATTCTTAAATTCTAAAATTCTGTTAATAAGCTCTCCGTCATTAGGCCAAACCGCGCGGGGTAGGGCGAACTTACCAGAATCATCGGTAGAAGCAATGCCGACCCGCTTCTCTCCGTAATCTATAGCCATAAGCTTCATAGGAGAGATTATAGTACAATAAATGAAACCGCATGGACTTAATAGAAATTCTGTCAAAACTAACAGGTATCAATCCGTCTTTAGTGATGCTTGCCATAGCGTGGTCACTCGTCTGGAAAGGGGTGGCCCTTTGGAGGGCGGCTGGTCTTAGGCACAAATATTGGTTCATAGCGATTCTTGTTATTAATACTCTCGGAATTCTTGAGATAATTTATTACTTTCTCGTGGCCAGAAAATACAAAGTCGAGGTGGTGGAAAAATCTGAATAACTAGAGAAGCTCGAGAAAAATTGCTAAAGTAGGCTCGGTAGTCTTTTGGAGGGGTGGCAGAGTGGTCTATCGCACTTGTCTTGAAAACAAGAGTGGGGCAACCCACCGTGAGTTCGAATCTCACCCCCTCCGCCGATTAGTGAGTCACAAATAGGTTAACGAAAAACATTAGAGCCAAGCCGGAAGAAAACCATGAGAGGTGCCGTAGATATAGCTGTTCCTGGTGAGAGGCGCGAATAGAGTGTGGAATAAGGTCTTGAAGCACGACGACAAGAAAAGCTCCGGCCGTTAAACCTAATATCGGCGCTTCAAGTATTTCAAAATTTTTTATAAGGAAAAAACCAACGATGGCTCCGAATAAAATGGTGGTTGATATCGCAAAATTTAGTATCAGGGCTTTTTTTGTTGAGTAACCAGCTTGTCTAAGCACGAAAAATTCTGACATTTCCTGGACAAGTTCGTGGACAAAAACACTAAGGGCGGTAAGAACTCCGAAAGTAGAACTTACGGCAAATGAGGCGGCGAGCAGAAGACCGTCACTAAAGTTGTGTAGGGCATCTCCCGCCATCACCCTCCTTGCGTCTATGCGTGAGTGTGGGGTGGTCTCCTGGCTTGCATCGTGGTGGTGATGTAAAAAAGGAACCAGTTTAAAAAGAAGCCAAAAAGAGAAGGCTCCGCCGATAATCCAGGCAAGGCCAGTAGCAATGCCGCCGGCATGCTCCATGGTCTCCTTCATAAGATTATAGGCAATAATGATAAAAACCCCGGCAGAAAAGCTAACCAAGAGGCTTAGGTTTCTTTCGATAAAGCGCCCCACGTTGTGCCAGACGGCGAAAACACCAATAAGAGAGGCGAGCATTACCAGGGCGGAATAGAGAAGTATTTCTGTCATTCTGTAATCTTGTTGTATTGATTATGATATAATTTTTCCATCTATGCCACGACCCTCTTTTAGAATGGAGTGGGACGCACATGAATACGAACATAAAGTTAGGAGTTCGGACTGGTTCTGGGCGGTTGGAATTGTCGCTGTAGCTCTCGCTATAGCAGCGATAATATTTAAAAATATTATTCTCAGTATTCTGATATTAGTCGGAGCCTTTGCCCTAACAATTTTTGCCAAGAGACCGCCAAACAGCGTTCGCGTAGTCGTCGATGAGAGGGGCATTGTTCGTGGTAAAGTATTTTATCCGTACTCAACTCTTGAATCTTTTTGGATAGACACAGAACATACACATAAAAAAATTATTTTGCGCTCTGAGAAAATGCTCATGCCGCTTATTGTGGTACCCTTAAACGACGAAGTGAATATCGACACACTGCACGAAAACCTTTCCTCGATTCTAAAGGAAGAATTCCACGCTCTCCCGTTTGTAGAAAAAATTCTCGAGTATTTCGGTTTTTAAAGCGCTCTCAGTACCGTCGTGCTGAGAGACTGCGCTCGGAAATAAGAAAAAGAATTTATTCTTTTTCTTGCTTCACTCGTTTGTGCTCTCAGTAGGAATCGAACCTACATTTTAACTTCCGCAAAGTTATGTCCTATCCATTGAACGATGAGAGCGAGGCTGGTACAAACTAACGACTTGAACGTTTTCAGTTTATAGTTTCTTCAGAAGCTTTGAAAGGCGAGACTTTTTACGAGCGACAGTATTTTTTTTCATGGTCTTGCCTTTGACTGCTTTGTCTAGGGCGCTCTGAACCTTACGCATGGCCTCAAGCGCCTTTTTGTTGTCGCCAAGAGCTATAAGTTTTTTGAGAGACTTGACGGCGCGATCCACTTCATTTTTACGACGAAGATTAAAGGCGCGCCTTCTTAGAGAGACTCTTAGGGCTTTTTTGGCTCCTTTGGTAATTGCCATAGTGAGAGCATCTTAGCAAACTTTCATTTATAATGACAAGGCGATGATTGGTTCCCTCAACGGTACTATTAGAAACAAAGAGCTTGGTTTCCTTGTGGTTGATGTTTCCGGTGTTGGTTACCGAGTTGCAGTAACGGTAGAAACCGCCCTTGGACTGGCGGCTGGCTCCCCCGTTTTTCTCTGGACCTACTTAGCTGTCCGCGAAAATGCGCTTGACCTGTATGGTTTTTTGGATAAAGAGACTTTGGATATTTTTGAGTTACTTATAACGGTCTCCGGTATTGGCCCGAAAACGGCCTTAAATATTCTTAACGTGGCCAGCCCGCAAATGCTCCGGCAAGCCGTAGCAAGTTCTGACACTTCCTACCTCACCAAAGTATCTGGTATCGGTAAGAAGAATGCGGAAAAAATAGTTCTTGAACTTAAAAACAAGCTCAAGACAACCAAAGAAGACGTAAATATTGATATGCGCTCGGAGGGCGATGTCTTAGAAGCTCTGATTTCCCTCGGTTATAGCGAGCGCGACGCGCGTGGTGCTCTAAAGAGGGTTGATAAAAATATAAAGGATACGGGAGGGCGAGTCAGGGCGGCGCTCAAAATTCTTGCCGAACATGCCTGAACTACCGGAGGTAGAAACAACCGTTAAGGGACTAAATAAAACCGTAAAATCAAGAAAAATTGTTGCGGTTGCTACAAACTACAAGAGTTCCTATCACAAAGGTAAGGATAATATAAAAAACCCCAAATTTTTCACCCAGTTCAAAAAGCGTGTAACTGGTAAAAGGATTCTTCTGGCAAAACGAAGGGCAAAAAATATTCTTATTCATCTCTCCGGCGGGGAAACTATTATTACTCATATGAAAATGACGGGTCACTTTGTTTACAATAACCCAGAAACAAAATTTGTTCGTTTATATTTCCTTCTAAATAACGGCAAGCGCTTGGTCCTTTCCGATATGAGAAAATTTGCCAAAGTTACGGTAGTAAAAACTGAACAATTGGCGAGCTCCCCCCATTTACAAAACATCGGGCCGGAACCCTTGGATCATTCTTTTGGTTTTGAGAAATTCAAAAGACAGATTCTCAAACGCCCCAAGGGGAAAATCAAGCAAGTGCTTTTGGATCAAAGTTTGATTGCTGGTATAGGAAATATTTATTCCGACGAAATTCTCTGGCGGGCAATGATCCACCCGCTCTCCCATCCTGGCAAAATTCCGGATAAAAACTTAAGACTCGCTTTCCGGGCAATGAAGGAGGTGTTGAGAAAGGGTGTAAATCTCGGTGGAGATTCAATGTCAGATTACAGAAATATTGAGGGTGGTAGGGGCAAATTTCAGAACTATCACAGAGCATACCAGCGAACGGGAGAAAAATGTCTGAAAAAAGGCTGTTCGGGAAAAATCGAACGAGTGGTCATTGGCTCACGGAGTGCCCACTTTTGCGCTAAACACCAAAAACTTTACGTATGAAGGAGTCTGTGTTAATTCTTGAAAACATAAGAAGTGTTGAGAATACGGCATCAATTTTCCGTAGCGCCGACCGCTTTGGTGTTTCAAAAATAATCCTCATCGGCACAACTCCGGCGCCCACGGATCGTTTCGGAAGGGCGCGACAGGATTTTATAAAGGTTTCTCTTGGTGCGGAAAAAAGGGTGCCCTGGGAGTGGTCAAAAACTATCGGCCCAGTGATAAAAAAGTTGAAAGTTGGTAACTTCCAAATTCTTGCTTTAGAACAAGACCCCCGCTCGAAGCAGTTAAAAAATTTCGTACCTAAAAATAAATTCGCCCTTATTCTTGGTAATGAGGTTAAGGGTGTTTCGAAAAAGACGCTCGAACTAGCGGACTCTGTGCTCGAAATTGGCACGCCAGGCAATTCACTCTCGCTCAATGTCTCGGTCGCGGCCGGTGTTGCTCTCTTTGTGTTAAAATAGAGCGATGCTAAATCCATTTCCAGAGCTTCTCATGTATTCGGCCCTCGGTCCGCTCGTCTTGCGGTTTGTCTTGGGGCTTCTTTTCATAGATCTCGGTGTTTTAAAACTTCGCGGAGAAAGAGAAAGTTGGTCATTAGCATTTGAAGCTCTGGCGCTTCGACCCACAAGTTTTTTTGTACCATTTTATGCGGTACTTCAAATTGTCGGCGGGTTCTTTTTAATCATAGGACTTTGGACACAAGTGGTGGCTCTCGCTTTTGTCGTCTTCTCTGGGCTTGAGCTTTATGTCGAGTGGAGGGCGCGCGAAGTGCTCAGGCGCGATTTGGTATTCTACTTTCTTATTTTCGTAATTTCTTTATCATTGCTTCTTACCGGCGCAGGGGCGTTTGCGGTCGATATTCCGCTCTAGTTGGTGCGCCCAGTAGGGATCGAACCTACGACCTTCTCCTTAAAAGGGAGCTGCTCTACCAACTGAGCTATGGGCGCAAAACTTATCAGAAAATATACCCTAAAACCATTTGTTAGTCGAACTAGAGTTTCAAAAGCGTTTTTTCGAGTAGGATTTCAATCTCCCCCTCGCCACGGCGAGACTTGAGATAACCTTCGACAAGGTTTTGTGAAAGAGTTTCCAACTCTTTTCTGGAGTAATTTTTGGCATAACCTTTAGCTTTATTATAAGGAAATGGCTTCATGTCGGTCTCGACCACACTTTTTGTTTTTGAAGCAAGAAGCATAGATTTTACCTGCCAGAATACTTTGAAAAATATTTCGTCCGCCGAAACTCCCGCCGCAAGCGCTTTTTGGTAAAGGGTCCAAGCTTCTTTTTTATTTCTTGAGCCAAGGGCGTCGGTTAGGGTGAAAATATTGAATTCCTTTCCCTTTTTATCCAAAGGCAGTTTTTCCTCGTCCCCATTCGGAGAGAAGTCGACAACTTCACCAAAAATATCCTTGTGGTAAAACTCTTCTGTCATATTTTTTTCATCTCGCCCCAATTTTCTCCCGCCTGCGCTTCCACTGTTATCGGCACTCCCAGTGTATCTTTTTCGGGAAAGGCGTTCTCCATGATTTTTTTGATTTCTGGGGCAATTTTTTTAACAAGATTTTCTTTGATTTCATAGACAAGCTCGTCGTGAACCTGGAGAATCAGGCGAATTTCGTTTTCATATTTATTTTTCTTTATAAAATCATCAATTTGCTTCATGGCGAGTTTCGTCAGATCGGCTTGCGTTCCTTGAATCGGTGCGTTGATAGCCATCCTTTCCGCTTGCGCCCGCACATAAGGCAGAGGAGACTTGAAGCCCGAGAAGTAGCGCCTTCTTCCAAACATGGTTTCGGTATAACCCCTGCGTTCGGTCTCTGCTTTGACTCGATCAAGGTAGGCCGAGAGTCCTTGAAAGGTCTTGAAATACTCGTTGTAAAATTCTTGTGCCTCACGCCTCTCAACACCAAGGTTGGTTTTTAGAGCATTCACTCCCATGCCGTAAAGTATGCCGAAGTTTATGGTCTTCGCTTTAATACGCATTCCTTTATCCACCTCCTTTTCCCCAACTTTGAAAATTCTTGCCGCGACCCCGGCGTGTACGTCGATGCCTGACTTAAAAATTTCAATAAGCTTCTTGTCTTTCGAAAGAATGGCGGCAATGCGGAGCTCAATTTGCGAGTAGTCAAAAGAGACGAGCTTAAATTTATCTTCGGCAACAAAGGCGTGTCGTATGGCGCGCCCTAGAGTTGTTTTATTCGGAATATTCTGAAGATTTGGCGAATTTGAAGCCATGCGGCCCGTGGTTGTCCCCGCTTGCAAAAAAGTTGAGTGAAGGCGGGAATCTTTGTCCAAGAGCGGTGGTATGGCATCAATATAGGTCGAAAGAAGTTTGGCAAGCTCTCTGTATTCAAGAACCATTTTCACAATTGGGTGTTTGTCTTTGAGCTTCTCAAGCTCTGATTCTTTGGTCGAGAGAGCCCCTGTTGGGGTTTTCTTCTGATTTTTGCCCGCAAGACCTAGTTTTTCGAAAAGAATTCCGGCAAGAACCTTTGGGGAATTGATATTGAACTCTTCTCCTGCTGCGCGCCAGATAGATTCTTCCAGTCGTTCGAGTTCTTTGTGATATTCGATTGATAGTTTTTCCAGGTTTTTCCTGTCTATCTTTACGCCACGAGCATTCATTTCTTCCACAATAGGGATGAGTGGTTTTTCTATTTCCTCAAAAATCTTTTTCGCATCTCTTCTTTCAAGTTCTTTTTCGAGAATTTTTTTTGCTTTGCCAATATCACTTGTTTTGGTAAATCTAAAAATCTCCTCAAGTCCTGGGTTAGTCAGGTTGGAGTCCACAACCCAGAGCATGAGACAAAGCTCTTTTTCTTCGGCTGTGGCCTGGGGTGGGTGTGTTAATTCGCGCCGAGGTTTCTCCGCTGATAACGTATGAAAATTCTCCGCCCCAGCCGAGTTCAAAATCATTTTTGCTTTCTCTTCCATCGTTCTGAATTCAAGCTTTCTAAAAAGTTCGCCAAGTTTTTCTATATCGACACTCTTGCGCCAAGTGGCGGGTAAAACAAAGTTTATGGGCGCATCGGTGCGGATAGTAGCGAGAGTTTTGGAGAAAAGCGCTTCTTCTTCATTTTCCAAAAGCAAATTTTTTATCCTTTCTGTAATCCCGGCTTTTTTATAGGCGTCTTTATCTTTCTTAAGGGCTTTGTAAATTTCTTCCACGGTGCCAAAGGTTGTAATAAGAGCCGTTGCGGTTTTCTCGCCAATACCCCTCACTCCAACAATGTTGTCCGACGGATCTCCGCGTAGACCCTTGTAGTCTACAAGAAGTTTTGGTCCAAAACCGAAGCGTGCTTCAACCTTTTTTTCATCATAGAGAATCACGTCGTTTATTCCCTTTTTAAGCGTGTAAACCCTCACTCGTTCGGGCTCAACAAGCTGAAGCGCGTCCATATCGCCCGAGGCGATAATAATTTCCAAATCTTTATCTCGTTTTATATCAAAAACGATGGTTCCGATAACATCGTCCGCTTCAAAGCCTGGGTGTGAGTATGTCGGAATACCAAAAGCTTCAAAAACTTCTTTGGCTCGAGCGAGTTGCAACACTAGGGCGTCTTCGGTTTTTACCCTACCGGCCTTATAGCTCTCTAAGGCTTCGTGCCTGTGTGTCGGCCCCGGAAGATCGAGACAGGCAACCAAAAAATCTGGTTTAAGCTCATTTATAATTTTTAGAAGCATCGTTGATAGACCATAAAGGGCGCCTGTCGGCTCACCGCTTGAAGTGCTAAACTCCGGCAGGGCGTGATAGGCGCGGTGAAGAATCGCGTGGGCATCAAGAAGCACCAGTCTTTTCTTTTTTTCTTGTTTGTCTTGTTTAGCCATAAGAAATTTCTCTTGTCTTCTCGTCTATGAAGTCAAATTTTACCGCGATGGCCTCCTGGGGAATAATGCCCTTAACATTTTCTGGCCATTCTAAGAGAACTAAATTTTCCGACTCTTTTATAAAATCTTGCCAACCAAGATGCAGTAATTCGGATTCTTTTTCTAGCCTGTATGCATCTATATGAATGAGGCGCCTGAAATTTTTAAAATTGATGTCGTAAATTTTTTCTATAACAAATGTGGGGCTCTGCATATCTTCCGTAATGCCAAGAAGTTTCCCCAACTCCTGTGCGAAGGTGGTTTTGCCGGAGCCTAGGTTGCCAGAGAGGGTGATGATGGTGGCTCTCGTTGACGGCGTAATGGTCGCAAGAAAATTCTTAGCAATCTCGGAGGTCTCCGTAACGCTCTTTGAGAGGTGTTTCATAGAAGCATTTTAGCATTTTAGACAAAAAGAAAGGGCAGGAATTTCTTCCTGCCCTATTGCGACCCTGGGTCGCACTACCTCCGGTCGAATGCCCTGGGGCAACGATCGATGTAAACATTCCGCCCGCCACTACCGCGCTCGCCGCCAAGAACCCACTGGATTCTCTGCGTCGCATCGCGATCGATGGGAAACGACCGACTGACAGTACCCACCATGAGGCTGCCCTCAAAGAAGTGAACCGTCGCGGCGACTCGATTTTCAACTTCCAGGAAATTCGGTGCCATCGGTACCCAGGTCGGCGGACCGGCCGGCACCAGAACCTCGGCCTGCCCAGTCACAGGATGTGACGGGTAGAGTTTCGCGGGAGTCGTGCTGCAGTTGTTGAAAACCTGAAGGTTGACTCCCCGCTGGAGAAAAATCACCGGCTTGGTGCCGGGCGGTACCGACCGAGGATCGGTCGACGGCACCGTCATCGTGCCATACGCCCCACACCCACTCATCGTGAGAACGACGAGAAGAATCACAAAGAACCTGTTCATGACACCCTCCTTAAGGGTGAGTCGTTTAACCTTGGTCTATTATACCATAATAGATAGGTAAAAGTCAAGGGCTAAAATAGGGCTAAAATAGGAGCTAAATTAGGTGCCATGTGCTTTCAGGTTTATAATGTAGAGGTGGTTAAATTCGACGAAGAAAAACAGAAGGAGAGGCTAAAAGCCCTTCTTGAAAAAGAGGAAGAGGAGCTGGCTGCCACCCTATCGAAGCGGCACGGTGTCGCTTATATTGATCTTTCAACACACCCGGTCAACATTGACGCTCTGCGCGTTATCAAAGAAGCGGATGCCAGGGCAGCGGACTTGGCGGTTTTTAATGCCACAGACAAACGCGTTGCGGTCGCAGTCCTCTCTCCAGAAAAAGAAAAAACTCGCGAAGCGATAGAGCTCTTAAAGTCTCGCGGCTATATTCCAGAAATTTTTATGGCCTCACACCAGAGTCTCGAGAAGGTCTGGGAGCGATACAAGGATCTTTCGTATTCTTTTGAAACCAAGTCTGGCGCTCTTGATATTTCAAACGAAGAAATCCTTGAGGTGACAAAAAGTGTGAACTCGCTTGGCGACATCACTAAGATGATTCAGGACGTTCTTAGTATGAAGCGCTCCTACCGTATTTCAAAAATTCTTGAAATCCTACTTGCTGGTGCTATTAGTCTCAAGGCCTCCGACGTTCACCTGGAACCGGGAGAAAAAGATGTGCGCTTGCGTTACCGCCTCGACGGCGTCTTAACCGACATTCTTCACTTTGATTCTGAAACTTTTGAATTGCTCCTCTCGCGTATAAAACTTGTAAGTGAGCTTAAACTCAATGTCAGAGAAAAGGCGCAGGACGGCAGGTTCTCTATAAAGCTTGGCGATGAGGACATCGAGGTGAGAACCTCGCTTCTCCCGGGGCCATACGGAGAGTCTGTTGTGCTACGCGTACTAAATCCGAACATCATTGCCGTTGAACTTGAAACTTTGGGTCTTGATCCTCGGCTTCTAGAAATAATAAAAAATGAAATCAGAAAACCAAACGGCATGATTCTTACGACTGGCCCGACCGGTTCTGGTAAAACCACCACCCTTTATGCTTTTCTTCGGCATGTCTATACGCCAGATATAAAAATTGTCACGATTGAAAACCCGATTGAGTACCACCTTAAAGGTATCGTCCAGACCCAAGCCGAGACCGAAAAGGGTTACAGCTTTGCCGAAGGCCTCCGAAGCGCCCTGCGCCAAGATCCGGATATCATCATGGTCGGAGAAATTCGAGATGAAGAGACGGCTTCTGTCGCCATTAATGCTGCTCTTACCGGCCACCTAGTTTTCTCAACTCTCCACACCAATAACGCTGCCGGCGCCTTTCCTCGACTGCTCGACCTTGGAGTCAATTCAAAGGTTATAAGCTCTGCTTTAAATATTTCAATTGCTCAAAGACTGGTCAGAAAACTCTGTGAAAACTGTAAAAAGGAGGTGCCCCTCGAAGGAAAGAAAAAAGAGGTTGTCGATAAGGTCCTCTCTGGCATACCGGACCAGGGTTATCTCGAAGGGGTTCAGAGAAATAGCGTTTGGGAGGCTTTGGGCTGCAGTAAGTGTAATGGTATAGGTTTTCTTGGGCGCATCGGCGTCTTTGAGGCGGTCTTGATAGACGACGAAATAGAGAAGGCGGTCATTAAAAACCCGTCTGAGCGCGATATCCGTGATGCCGCCAGAGGACAAAAACTTTTGAGACTGGTAGAAGACGGCGTAATAAAGGTCCTAAAGGGCGTCACCACTCTAGAAGAACTTGACCGTGTGGTTGACCTCTCGTCAATAGATTAATTGTTGCGACAATTCTTTTTTCGTGAATAATTGAGAGTAGATTCCAGCACATAAATCTCTAAGCAACACTTTCAGAATACACCAAAAGCTAAACGATTCTTTTGAGGATGGCTTCAGAAATTCCCAAAAGGGATACCAAGAGCGTCCTTAGAGAAAAGTCCAAATGCCCCGAGAGGCACGTTGCTTAGAGATTTATGATCTGGATAAGAACAATTTTGCTCGCACATAGTTTATCACACAAACCTTTTTATGTCAAGTAAGTCAAAGAAAGCTGGGGAGGCTAAAGAAGAGACGGGTTATGCCTCGTTTTTAGACAACGAATTACGCCCGGCTCGCTGGGAAGATTACATCGGACAAAAGGCTGTTAAAGATAACCTAAAAATTCTTATCAGAGCTGCCACGGAGCGCGGCTCCCCTCCCGAACACGTGCTCTTTTACGGTCCGCCTGGGCTCGGTAAGACAACCTTGGCCCATCTGGTGGCAAAAGAAACCGGAAGAGCTATAAAAATCACTTCTGGTCCAGCCATAGAGCGCGTTGGAGACCTCGCTTCTATTCTTACCAACTTATCGCCCGGCGACATACTTTTCATAGACGAAATTCACAGACTAAATAAGACGGTTGAAGAAGTCTTATATCCAGCAATGGAATCAGGGGTGCTTGATATCATTATTGGCAAAGGGCCGTCAGCAAGAACTATACAGCTCGAACTTCCTCCCTTTACTCTACTTGCGGCAACCACGCGGGTTGCGATGGTTTCTTCGCCCCTAAGAAGCCGATTTTCGGGTGGAGTTTTTCGCCTTGAGTTTTATGACGAAGAAGAAATTGCGGAAATTTTAAGACGTTCGGCAAAAATAATCGGGGTCAAAATAGAAAACGACGCGGAAAAAGAAATAGCTAAGCGTTCGCGTTTCACTCCGCGCACGGCAAACTATTTCCTAAAACGAGCGCGCGACTTTGCGCAGGTTGAAAATCGGTCGCTGAATAAAGAGACGGTGGAGCTCGCGCTTAAGCTCCTCGGTGTTGATGAAAAAGGGCTTTCCCCATCAGACAGAAAACTTCTCGAGGTCATTGCGGACAAGTTCGGCGGAGGACCAATCGGCCTCTCCACTCTTGCCGCCGCCCTTTCAGAAGAAGAAGCAACTGTTGAGGAATTTAATGAGCCGTATTTACTACAGCTGGGTCTGATAGAAAGAAGTCCCAGAGGCAGGATTTTAACCGAGCACGCTTACAAACACCTGGGAAAAACGCCACCAACCAAGCGTCAGAAAAAACTTTTATGAGCGGTCATAATAAGTGGTCAAAAATTAAAAATAGAAAGGCCGTAACGGATGCCGCTAAATCAAAAATTTTTTCCAAGATGGCGCGACTGATTTCCGCCGCATCAAAAGAAGCGCGCGGAGATACAAGCTCCCCCACCCTCAGGGCGGTGATAGAGAAAGCGCGCGAGTATAATATGCCAGCCTCAAATATCGAACGCGCTGTAAAAAAGGGTGCTGGTGGAGACGGCGAGGCCCTTGAAGCTATTACTTACGAAGCATATGGGCCGGGTGGCGCAGCCATTATTATTGAAGCTCTTAGCTCCAACCGTAATAAAGCGGCGCAAGAAGTTAAATTTATTTTATCAGAGCACGGACTAAGCCTTGCCGCGCCCGGCTCTGTAAGTTGGGCTTTTAGTAAAGAGGGTCAAGATTGGAAACCAACCACAACGGTAGAGCTTTCCGAAGAAAACGAAAAAAGTCTGGAGAAATTGATAGAAAATCTTGAGGACAATGATGAAGTACAAAACGTCTACACCAACGCCGCCTAGAACGGTCCTCGCCATTGATCCGGGGTTCGATCGTGTCGGTATTGCCGTTTTGACAGAAGAGGGGCCTTCTATAAAGCTTGTTTTCTCGGAATGTTTAAAAACAAACCCCAAGGAACATAGGGCGGACAGACTTCTTTTAGTCGGTAATAAGTTGAAACAAATTATACGAAGATGGCAACCGAATGTTTTGGTCGTTGAAACGCTTTTCTTTAACACTAATGCGACAAGTGCCCTGGGCGTTGCGGAGGCTCGCGGCGTTATTACTTATGAGGCGAAAAGGGCGGGACTTGAAATTTTTGAGTATGCTCCCCAGTCGGTAAAAATTGCGGTAACTGGTTATGGTAAAGCGGGTAAGCGCCAGGTCGCTCTGATGGTAAAAAGACTCATGAAAATAAGCGATAAATCAAGTAAGTTGGACGACGAAACCGACGCTATCGCTCTGGGGATTACTCATCTTGCAACAAAAAAGACTATTTGATACAAATATTAGCATTCAAAAATGCCGATAATACTTTCGTGCATTTTTATTAAAAATTATTTTCATTCAAATTATGGAAGAAATGGACGAGGAGATTGAAGGCGAAGACGTCGATTCAAAACTCCCGGAAGAAGACAAGGATGCTGATGTTTTAGACGAGGAACACGAAAGTCTTGAAGATCTTGCCGAGGACGAGGAGGAAGAGGAAGAGCCGTACGACGACGTTAATCCTATGTAATCCGCAAACCCGCGCGAACAGCGCGGGTTTTACTTTAAAGGGGCTCTATTCTGATGAATCTGTGCTTGCCGAGTCTTAAAACAATCGGTTTTTCTCCAAGAGTTTCATCCTGAGACGAAATTTTTGCTCCTGTATCAAGATTGGTAACTGCCCCGTCGACAACAAGGCGTCGCCACTCCGTTTTTGAATCAACTGTGCCCTGAGAAATAATTGCGTCAGAAAGTTTGGTGCCCTGTGGCACTTTAACCGTCTCAATTTTTTGCGGACTCTCTCCTCTAGAAAAAGTGCTGGAAAAATCTTTTTCCGCCTCTCTGGCCGCCTCTTCCCCGTGATAAATGGAGACGATTTCGTGTGCAAGGCGCGTCTTTGAATCCTTTGGGTTGTGTTTTTTATCGCCGAGTTTTTTCTCAATTTCTTTTATTTCGGTAACTGGGGTGTAGGTCGCGAGTTTGAAATAAGTAACAATCGCCGAGTCGGGAAGAGACATCACTTTGCCAAACATCTCGCTCGGAGAATCCGTTATTGCGATGTAATTATCGAGGCTCTTAGACATTTTTTCTTTTCCATCAAGACCGGGAAGAATTTCGACAGACATAACTGCCTGCTGCTCAATTTTGTTGGCCTTCATAATGTCGCGCCCTATAAGCATATTAAACGTCTGGTCCGAACCGCCAATCTCAAGATCGCAGGAACCATAAACTTGGGAAATTACATATGAATCAATACCTTGAAATACTGGGTATAGCATTTCGTGCATGTAAAGTTCTCGTCCTGCATCAATTCTTTCTTTAAACATATCTCGGTCAACTAGGCGCGAATGGGTGATGTGTCTTAGGCCCCAAAGAAGATTCATAAGAGTAATGACGGAGACGCGGTCCTTTAAACCAAGGTCCCTTACCTGCATCCTTGTTTGCTCAAAAACAATGGCTTTGCCCATAAACGAGTTTGGGGCGATTTTAATTTTAGCGGTTTTTTTGTCGACCGTAACATCCATATTGATTTCATAATCATTCGGCAGGTTAAGGTCGGTGACATTTGTAAACCAGTCGGAATTTCTAATCCAAGAAAAATGTTTGGGGTCGGTTTTTAAAATTTTGCCAACCTGGTCTATGTAGGTCTTGGCGTTTTTATCAACTTCTGCTTGTTCGATTTCTGGTCTTGTTTTACTTCGACCAGATGGATCACCAATGCGTGCAGTAAAATCTCCTACCAAAAACACAACCTTACATCCTAAATCCTGAAATTGGCGTAGTTTGCGCAAAACAACGGCGTGACCTAGGTGTATATCTGGGCGGCTTGGATCAACCCCGAGCTTTATTACCAAGTCCTTTGTGTATTTACCGTCTGCCTTTTTAAGAAGTTTTTCTGTAAAGGTGCCGGCGGGATCCGTAAACTCACTAACTCCCCGAGAAAGCAGTTCTTCCAGCTCTTTTTTCATATAAAGCCAATTTAGCATGTTCGGCCCAAAAGTGAAATGTGTTAAAATTATCCTCTAACACAGAGATGATCAGAAAAATAGGGCGTTCAAATCGCTTTTTGGTCTTGGCAACATTTATCCTTTTCTTTTCGGGCGTCTTTGTTCTATGGGTATCTTCGTTCCGTATTCCGGCTCTGGAGGATATTTCTGAGAGAAAAATTGACCAGTCTATAAAAATTTATGACCGCACCGGGGAAATTCTTCTTTACGACACGTCGAGAGACACCAAGCGCGCCCTGGTCCCCTTAGAAGATATTTCGCCTTATGCACGACTGGCGGCCTTGGCAATAGAGGATAGAAATTTTTACTCTCACAACGGCTTTCAGTTGCGCTCCTTTTTAAGAGCGATTCTCGTAAACGTTACAACGCTTTCCTTTAGCCAGGGTGGTTCAACAATAACTCAGCAGGTTGTAAAAAATTCTATTCTGACCAAGGACAAAACGCCGGCAAGAAAATTAAAAGAGTTGATTCTCGCTTTAAAATTAGAGAAAGTTTTAACAAAAGACGAAATTTTATCTCTTTATCTCAATGAAATTCCTTATGGGGGAACAATATACGGTATAGAGGAGGCGGCAAGAAATTTTTTTGACAAGCCGGCAAAGGATTTGTCACTTGCCGAATCGGCGTACCTTGCTGCCCTACCGAAAGCACCAACATATTACTCTCCTTACGGCTCACACAAAGACGATTTAGAGACGAGAAAAAATCTAGTTTTAACGGAAATGCTTGAAAACGGTTTTGTGTCCCAAGAAGAATTCAGTACGGCCGCTAACGAGGTTGTTGAATTTAAGCCCAGGCAAAACACGGGCGGTATAAAGGCGCCACACTTTGTGTTTTTCGTTATGGAAGAGCTTGCAAAGATGTACGGGGAAGAAACGCTCGCCGGGAGCGGCTTTAAGGTGGTTACAACGCTAAATTATGATATCCAAGCCGAGGCTGAAAGTGTTGCTAAAAAATATGGAGAAATAAATAAGGAAAGATTTAGGGCGGAAAACAATGCCGTTGTGGTAATTGATCCAAAAAACGGAGATATTCTCGCCATGGTTGGCTCTAAGGATTATTTTGATAAAGAAATAGATGGAAACTTTAATGCCGCGCTCGGACACAGACAGCCGGGCTCAACCTTTAAGCCGTTTGTTTACTCGGTTCTCCTAAACAGAGGTTATACAGACAAAACAGTATTTTTTGACGCACCAACACAATTTTCTCCAAGTTGCCCGCCAGACAGGTTTGAAACTGATGATATTTGTTACTCGCCGGTAAACTATGACGATAAGTTCCGTGGCCCCATAACTATGAGAAGTGCTTTGGCCCAATCTATAAACATTCCGGCGGTACAGGCTCTATACCTAGCCGGTGTTAAAGACTCGGTGGATCTGGCAAAAAGCCTTGGTATTGAAAGTTTAACTGATCTTAGTGCATACGGACTATCTCTAGTTCTGGGTGGTGGTGCAGTATCTCTTCTTGACATCACCAGCGCCTACTCCGTGTTTGCAAATGACGGAGTAAGAAATAAATACAACCCCATACTATGGATTGAAGACGGCGAAGGAAACATTGTTGATAGAAGGTCTTCTTCTCCTAGTCGTGTTCTTCCTGAAGAAACAGCAAGAACAATATCAAGCATTCTATCAGACAACGAGGCAAGAGCTCCGTCGTATGGTCTCACCTCACCCCTTTATGTTCAATCAAGAGATGTGGCAGTAAAAACCGGCACATCCAATGACTATCGTGACGCCTGGATTATTGGCTATACGCCAAACGTTGCTGTTGGTGTTTGGGCTGGTAACAACGATAATTCTGAAATGGAAAAAAGGGTTGCTGGGTTTATAGTTTCACCAATGTGGCGAGAACTAATGGATAAAATTCTTCTATCTCTTCCTGTTGAACCGTTTTTCAGGCCCGCAAACGAAACCTTAGAAACACTAAAGCCGGTTCTTCGTGGCGAGGTTGGCGAGCCAGGTAAAGAAATTCACTCAATCCTCTACTGGGTAGATAAAAAAGATCCAAGGGGGCCGGTTCCGCAAGACCCGTCGAAAGATCCACAATTTAACAACTGGGAGTATGCGGTAAGGCTCTGGTTGAGCCAAAACAGACCTTAGGACTGATTCATTGGCATTACAAGATAGAGGAAGCTTGTATCTCCAACACCTCTGACAATGATTGGTTTTGCCTGTCCGCCAAACTCAAGAGAAACGCTATCGGTTGTAATAGATTGAAAACAGTCTGTGAAGTATCGGTGGTTAACATTTATTGATAAGTCTTCTCCTTCCAGGGCGGCGTCCACCATGTCGCTACTTTCTCCGACGGATGTGTTTTTAGCCTCTAGTTCAAAAATTTTTGCTTTAGGAGAGGCTTTGAATGTCAGTTGATTAAAATTATCAGAAAACACCAAACTTATTTTAAGAGCGTTTATCAGATCTTGTTTAAGAACAACTGCCTTGGTTTTTGTTTCCTTTGGAATAATTTGTCGATAGTCCGGAAAATTACCGTCAACAATACGGGAGGTTAGGTATACATTGTTTGTTCTCATAGCAACCTGATGTTCTTCAACGGAAATAGAAATTTCTTCTTCTCCTTTGTCAAAAATTCTGGAAATTTCTATGGCATTTTTTTGCGGAATAAGTATTTGCTTAAACCTTGGCGCCTTCTTGGTTCTTATCTTTTTTTCTGCTAGTCGAAAAGAGTCTGTTGCCGCAAAAACAAGCGAGTCGCCGTTATGTGTAATAGCAACAGAAGAAAGTTCTGGCCTTGATCCTCCTATGGCTGCCGCATAGGCCACCGATCTTATCCCAAAAACTAAGTCTCTTGCCGGTATAGAAAAGATTTTGTCGTCGTCTATTTCTGGAATAACAGGAAAATCGTCGCTGGAAAGAGTTTTAATCGTCGTTTTTGTGTTTTTAGTCTTTAGCTCGAGTGTCTGCCCTTTTGTGCTTATAGTTATGTTTTTGTCGCTTGTAAGAGAGGTAATAAAAGATGTCATGACCTGGGCTGGAACAACCACAATACCTGGTTCTATTATCCTAACCGGAATATTGATTGAAATACCAAGATCAAGGTTAGTAGCTTTTATGGAAAGAGAGTTTTGTCTGGCGTTTAAATAAAGCCCGGAAAGAGCAGGAAGGGTGTTACTCTTTGCTGAAATTTTATTTGCTTTATTTAGGGCGTCCTCAAGTTGTTCTTTTATGCATTCTATTTTCATATCTAAATTCTTATTAATACTATTAGGGGTGTGGATATGTGTATAAACCAAAAAAGCTATAGACTAATGTGTTTTTTGTAATATTTTTTATAACAACACGAGGATCGGTCGTGGAAAGCGGGGTGTTGGTTTTTAATAAAAAGTAATTTTTTATATTTTTTACTACCTTATTCACACTTTTTTCACGATTAGTACCCATATTATTAGACGGCTAAAAGATTTCTTATCTGACCAACCTCCTCTAGAAGGCCCTGGTCAACCTTAATGTCGGTTTTTATTTTTTCACAAGAGTGAATTACTGTGGTGTGGTCCCTGCCGCCAAGCTTCTGGCCTATTGACGGATATGAAATATTAAAATCTTCTCTTAAGAGATACATTATGATTTGCCTTGGTCTTATTACCTCTTTATGTCTGGTTTTTTCATAAATACTATCCTCTTTTATGTTGTAGAAATCGGAAACAACCTTAACAACGTCTTTAACGGCAACAGCCTTTTTTGGTTTAATGTTGTTTTTAATATAATTTCTGACGTCAAGCATCGAAATTTCTTTGTTTTTAAGCTGGGCGTGGCAGAGAAGCGTGTTAACCGCCCCCTCAAGGTCACGAATGTTACCGTTTATGGTGTGGGCCAGATATTCTATTATTTCTCCGGACAAATTTATGCCTTGCTGCTTTGCTTTTGCACCAATGATGGCGACGCGAGACTCTTTGTCTGGTGTTGGAATATCAACCGTCATCCCCGCAGAAAGCCTAGATTTAAGGCGTTCCTCAAGCCCAGTAATAAAATACGGATGCTTATCGGAAGAAAAGATAATCTGTTTATTATTATCGTAAAGGGCATTAAAAACATGAAATATTTCTTCTTGAAGCTTCTGTTTGTCAGAAAAAAATTGAATATCGTCCACAATAAAAACATCATATTTCCTGTATTTATCCTTGAAAATAGCAATCTTGTTGTTCTGAAGAGCGTTCATCCACTCTTGACCAAATTGCTCCGAGGTCATGTAGTAAACTTTTTTGTTTGGGTTGCTTGATTTTATGTAGTTTCCAACCGCCTGGATTAGGTGCGTCTTACCATGTCCGGTCGAACCGTAAATATAAAGCGGGTTGTACATTATTCCAGGTTTTTTTATTACCGCCTGAGCTGCCGCATGAGCAAGTTCGTTAAACGGACCAACAACAAAAGTTTCAAACGCATATCGGGGGTTTAGGTTGTCGTCTTTATTAACCTGTGCCTCTGGTAGTGGAAGCTCTTTTGTATGTGTCTCCTCTGCTTTTGTATCTTTTCTTCTAGATTCCTCCTTATTAACAACGTATTCCACAGCGTGTATTGCGGCATCCACATTTCTTAAGCTTTTTAATATGGTGTTGTGATATTTGGTTAAGAGCCACTCTTTTACGAAGGCATTTGGTACCGAAAGAATAATTACTCCCCCATCCTCCTTCACTATTCTTGTATCTTTAAACCAGGTTGTGAAATTGGCACTTGAGATAGATAGCTCTATTTCTACCAAAACAGATCGCCAAAGCTCTTTGTAGTCAGTCATCGGAATGTTGGTAATATAGTATATCTTTTCGATGCCTCGCGAGAACTTGCGAAAGCCCTAAAAAATGTTTATAATATGTTTATAACTTGTTAATAATAAATGTCTCAAACTTACAAACCAAAAAAAAGAAAAAGAGCCAGAACACACGGCTTTTTATCTAGAAACAAATCTTCAACTGGCAGGCGGGTTGTGAGAAACAGAAGAAGAAAAGGGAGAAAGAGGCTTGCGGCTTAAGATGCTTCCTAAAGACAGGAGAATACCGCGTAAATCATTTGGCGACCTTATGCGTTTTGGGCAAAGGAGCGGTTCAAAAAACTTCTCTTTGTCTACTGTAAACTCAGACAAGGCTCGCCTTGCCGTATCGGTCTCTAAAAAAGTGGCAAAAAGAGCCGTGGTGCGCAACACAGTTAGGCGCAGGGTTTACTCGGCTACGCGAAACCTTATCTCTAGACTACCCAACAAACTTTTTTTGATTATTGCTAAACCAGGGGCAGATAAAATCAGAGGAGAAGCCCTCAGAGCAGAGCTGGCAGGACTGCTTTTAAAAAGATAAAATTATTTGATGTCTAGTCTTTATCATAATTTTGTTTTTGATCCTCTTTATAATTTTTTAACTTTTCTTTCGAGCGCTCTACCCTGGGCAGATGCCGGCATAATCATCATTCTTCTAACTATTCTTGTACGACTCGCAATCTTTCCTCTTTCAAGAAAAGCCATTCACACGCAAGTACAGATGGCTGAAGTTGCACCGGAGCTTGAAAAGATAAAAGAAAAATACAAAGACAACAAAGAGGAGCAAGCTCGAAAAATACTCTCGCTTTACCAAGAAAAAAAAGTAAATCCCTTCTCTGGAATTTTTGTCATTATTATCCAAATTCCGATTATCTTTGCTCTTTATCAGATTTTTCTGCACTTTCCAGAAGTTAATCAGTCCCTTCTTTACTCTTTTGTTGCTGCGCCAGAATATGTTAATACAAACTTTCTTGGGCTAATTGATATTACAGGTAAAAGTCTCGTCCTTGCCCTTCTCGCTGGGTTATCCACCTTTTTTCAGTTTCGTCTTTCTATGAGTAGTCAGGTGGCGCCGAAAGGCAACTCGTTTGGAAACAATCTTGCCCGCAACATGCAAACTCAGATGAAATATTTTTTTCCGGTAATTGTCTTTTTTATCTCCTACAGCATATCTGGCGCCATAGCTCTCTACTGGCTCACCACGAACGCTTTTGGTATTGGGCAAGAGCTTCTTGTTAGAAGAAAAATTAAAACTACTCGCCCAGAGGTTCAAGCTTGAGTGCCCAGAGAGAAAGATCGTTTTTGTTTATGAAAATGAAATAGTCTTCTTTCGGCGAGAGCGCCGGCCTAATAACATCTAAGTCAAAACCAAGAACTCTAATTGGTTCAGCCAAAAGTTGGGCAAGTTCTTTATCTGCATCAAACGACCAAATTCTGTCAAGAAAGGAGGTTTCGCCTAAAAACCATGAGCCAAACTCTTCTCGCCCGATATCTCTTGACGGAACCCCGCAATACACAACAGAGCCGTTTGTTCTACTCCAAACACATTTGTGTGCGACAGTTTGGGAAACAATCTCAGACTCGGCACCACTTAACAGGTTTTTTAGAAAAAGGCGCATCGTTTCACCGTCGCGATAGGAATATAAAACCCTTGTTCCACTTTGATTTGGTAGGGCGGTAAGCTCAACAGCCGGTCCCAAGACTTTAGTTAACGAACCACTAGAATTATTTATAGCATAGGCGTAACCCGGGACCCCTGTACCTGGTTTGGTATAGATTAAAGTGCTTCCGGTATAAGGGTGGATAGTCCACTCACTAAATTGTGAAGAGAACAAGGTTTTTTGGTTTGTGCCGTCAAAAGCCGAGGATACGACCGAACGAGAATCATCAAGAGAGTAAATAAGACTATTTCCTTGGCCAACGGCGACCGAATCCAGGTTGCCACGCAACGCAACACTTGTGATCGAATAAAACCCTTCTTCAGAACTTGTTGCCGATTTTGGTGGTCCTGGCGGAGAAATAGAAAGCGACAAGTTTTCCACTATATCAGTATCGTCTTTCAGGGATCGGAAAAGTGCAGCACCGCCGTCAGCCCTAAAATATGCTTCATAAATTTTTGGCAGAGTTTGGTTTGTCAGTCTTTTCTTTTCTCCCGTAGATAAATTAATATCATAAATATGTCCCGTAGCCCGCTCGGCATAACGCACGACAGCCGATGATGTGCCAACCGTCAAAACAACGAAGCCCGCGACCGGGGTGTCGGAGATGCGAAAAAGCATTTCTTTTGGAGCCTCGCCAACACCACCATCGTCAACCCCACCCCCCTCCCCATCGCCACCAAAACCACCCCCTCCACCAACAGACGATGGGAAATCATCGCCAGAGCCAAACGGCAAGAAATTTTTTAAAGTTTCTCCAACTGGCGCGCCGGGATCTTTAGAAATAAAAACCCAGACAAAAAACCCAGAGACTAGTATCAGAAGAACCAAACCTGAAATTGTTAACCACTTTTTCATTGAATTGGGATGGTATACATACAAACGTGCCAATGATTTCCTTCAAGAACAAAGGTTGCCCCATTCCAGACATATTTTTGACTACCAGGCGCACAACCAGAAGCAGTTGTGGCTTGTCCCTGGAACCTCAAAAAAACGGTAAGCGCCGAATCAAGACCCAAGTCAACCGCTCTACCGCCAGGAATGTGTTCAGTGCCAGCATTCGCGAGGTTCGTTGTTCTGTTGCCGTGAAGCCAGTACTCGGTGCCCCCAGTAACCTCTGTAGTACAGTTGCTACAGTCCTGCTCAAGTCGTCGTAGAAGATTTATGATACTACCGTTTAAACCGTAAACCGAGGTGCAGCCGGTTTGACCTATCGTCGCACAGTTGTTGTTATTGAAGGTTATGCCCGCTGCTTCAAGCGTTGCCCTAATGCTGGAATCGTCTCCCCACGGCTGACCAAAGGCCGACGGGTCTGTTGATGTTGATGCCGGCCCTACTCGTTGGATGTTTAAATCAAATGACACAAGGCGCTCATTAACACTATAAAGAATTATCCAAGCGCCCAGAGCAAGAAGCAGGCCAAAGATTGCGTTTTGAATTCTTGTTTTGGCCTCATTTTTTCCTTGAAACGCATCGGTTGACATGTATTGAATACCGCCAACGATGATATAGATAACCGCGAGCACTCCGGCGAGGCCAATAATTAACATGAAAACACCCCCAATGTACTGGCCAGGATTTGTTATCTCTGTTGTGTCCCCGCCACCCTGAAGAGGGATGGGCTGGAGCAGAACATAGTCCGTGCCGGGTTCTTGCGCGCGAGCAGCCGCTGGCATAAGGCCGACAAAAAGCACCAAGAGTATAAAAATGAAAGTTATTTTTTTCATATATTGTTATTATTACCAAACTGTATTAACAAGTTTTTCGTTGCGGATTGCAGAAGGGTGTCTCTGCTTTCCGCGCGAACAGTAATTCGTGCTGACCCCGAACCCTCGGTCGGGCTTCGATAAGTAACCGAATTATTTACGTCCGTGCCGCCGGCATTACTTGTCCACCGATAGCCAACCGAGGCGCTGGCTCGGCCAGAGACGCTAAAAAATATTGGAAAAGCAGTAAAGCTAACCTCTTCTTTTTCAAGCTTGTAACTATCTTCAACCGCCCGGTGAAACATAAAACCGTAAAGCGGATTATTTTCATAAACGACAACCAGGGGCGCCCTAGGCTCGACAAAAACCGAATTGGTCGCCAAGATACTTTTGTCAGGAGCCAAAATTTCTACCTTAATGGTTTGGGGTCTTGAAAGAACCGAATCCACGAAAGAAATTGAATTTCTGCCGACACCACCGACATTACCCAAGACAGTTCCGTTTTTTGTCCATTTATAATCAAGACCAGCCGGGTTTCCCAAGCCGTGAGGTATTGCTACTAATGTTATCCTTGACTGGTGTGACCAGAGAGCCCTTCCTTCGTAAAATGGAGGGGTGTACGTGTCTCCCTGCCAGAGAATATCAACCTCTTGTGCCCAGGCGCTGGAGAATGATGTAAAAAATATGAGAACCAACAGTGTACCTAAGAGTTGTTTCATTTCTTACTAATTATATCTAAAACTGGCACAATTTTCCCCACCCTCGCATCTAGAGCTGTTATAGCCACCGATATTGTCCAGACGGGCAATATTCCAAGAGTCATTGCTTCAACTAAAAATCCCCCACCAAACGCGAGTAATCTTTTTGGTTTTAAAAATCTAATCCCATGTATCATAAACCAAAGGAAAAAGATCAAAAAAACCACCACATTTAACACCTCGGAAATTATCTGACCAGCAACGATAGCTAATTGAATCACGATTTGAATGGCATCAAAGAACAGGGCCACAACTATCATGAAAAAAATTGTCGCGTTACTTAGTCCGCGTTCTTCGTTCATTGTTTATTGGTCTGCGCTTGCGCCTTAAGGATCTCGGCTTTCTTTGCCTCGGTTTCAGCGTCTTCCTGCCAGGCTGCATCCTGTCGCGCTTTCTTTATAGCAAGTACTTGTGACGGGTCGGATGTAATAATCTGATCTTCGGTATAGGAAGCGATGTTTTTTATCGCGACATGCTTAAGACCGGCGAAAAAGATTCCCTCTCCCCTGTCGGACTCAAGCAGGAGAAACTTCTCCTCATCCGTCAGGTTAAATGTTTTCTGCAACTCATCAATAATCGTTGGGGACTGCTTCATCAATATCTGGATTGAAGAGTTTGTGATAATCGGGAGACCGTAAGGGCTTTTAAGGAAGTCGCCGACGTCTTGTGTTATTGTTGCCACCCCGAGGAAATATTTTCGCCCTCGCTTAACGAGACCCATGAGGAAAGAGGCGGTGTCCTCGGACTTCATCATCCACCACGCCTCGTCGATAACCAACAGGCGCCTCTTGAGATCTTTTCTGATTGAGTTCCAGATGTAGTGCGTGACTATATACATAGCTATGGGCTTGAGCTCATCCTCCATATCGCGAAGAGAGAAAACAACAAACTTTTTGTTTATATCAACGTTTGATGGACGATTTATAAAGCCCGACCAGGTGCCCTTGGTGTACTTAGAAAGGCGTTGAGCCAGAGATTCCCCGCCCTCCATGCCGGCAAGTACCAACTCGAAGTCGGACATAAGCGGAGGCTCAATGTTTCTGAAGTCAGATTCCGCAGTTATGTCTTTAAGAGCGTAAGTTTCTGTAATGGCACGGTCGATGATGGCGTCTTCTTCTGCCGTGAGGCCACCCATCATAAGGCGAAAGAGACCAACAAGGTTGATAATGTTGGAACGTAAGACATTGGCAGTACTTTCATCCGGGCCGGGGATAGGTAGATCAAAGGGATTAATGTGGTGTTCGGAGTTTAAGGAGATTTTGAAATACCTACCACCAGTTGCTTCGGCCATGTATTCATATTCGCGCTCCGGGTCAATGACAATTACCTCAGTATCAAACATCAGAGTTCTCAAGATCTCGAGTTTAGTAGCATAGGATTTACCGGCGCCCGACTTTGCAAACATTATCGAGTTATAGTTTTCAAGCGAGAAGCGATCAAAAAGAACAAGAGATGAATTGTGCCTATTAATACCGTAAAGAATTCCTTTGTCAGAAGTCAGGTCGAAAGAGGTAAATGGAAAAAGAGACGAGAGCGGAGAAGAATTCAGCTTAGAGTGGACCTCAAGGAGATCGTTGCCGATTGGCAGGGTGCTTTTAAAACCCTGTTCCTGCTGAAAGAGGGCCGGCTTTACATAAATAAGTTTTGCTTCGAGGACAGATTTTATTTCGGACTCGGTTTTATCAAGCTCGTCCGCGCTATCGCCGTAAATAGTAATATAGAGCCCAACGTCGAAAAGTTTTTCCTGCGCCTGCTGGAGTTGGTCGCGCAGATTTTCAAGGTCCTGGTAGGCGACATCTAGAACCGGGTCTCGCACGAGACCTTTTTCTTCGCGTCCGTGAATTTGCGACTGAACCTCGGCGACCTTACGCTGGAATTGGCGCAAAACTTTAGAAGTCTCTATCGGGTGAACAAAAATTGAAACGTCAAAGACCTTATCCATATTAATAATGGGCGAAAACCATCCTTCGGAGAGAAAGCGCGGGTAGGAAATAACGAAGAAACTTCTAAGAACTTTTTCTCCAAGATTAATTTCTTTCGGAGTTACTTTAAGAGCCGATGGGGCGATAATATCTTTGAGCTCCAGGGCGCCCGCTTCGAAAATCTCTTTTGGTAGAATAGAAGCAATTTCCTGTCCGGCATCCTTCTTTTTATTGAATAGTGTGTCGAAAATTCCCATATTATTGAAGCTTAACCGGCTTTTCCGTCTCTCCGGGGTTAAAGGCTTTGTAGAAGAGCTCGATTACCTCTTCCGTACCGAGGCGTGCGACGCGGATACCGGTACGCGTGAGCCCCTGTTCGACCACCCCCAGGCGCTCTTCGAGCTGGCTTCTATTTTCGTCGAAACTTGTCTCGGTTGTCGCGGGACCTTCTTTCTTTGTCGCAAGCCCCAGGCGAGACGTAATACTGTCGACGGCCCCCTCCGTCTTGTTTGTTGAAAGGATGGCGGGACTATAGGGAACCACTATAAAAAAGTTTTTGGTCATGATATTAGTACTCTCGGTAAAGTTTCTGACGAACTCGATATACTCTCTTACCTGAATTTTCATCAGATTGTTGACTTGGTTTTTTTCCTGGGCCTCGAGAAGCGCTATGTATGGTCGGATATCAAGTTTTCTTGACTGGACGATAATTTCTATAGAAAAATCAAGAGAGTTTAGAAAATCTTGAAACTGGTAGAGGATTGCCCGCTTCTCATCTTCTGATTTTAGCGAGAAGTTTAAGGACGAGCAGAGGACAATTGCGCGCATACCGCCGTCTTTGAGCACAACGACACCGTCACGCACTTCTTTTATCGGGACAAATTCTTGGGTTGGACTTGAGTTTTGGGCCATGTTCTAGATTATATCTTATCTCCTCTATTTTCGTTCTCCGAATCCATTCCTTCTTTTACATCAAGGCTCCAGGTCAGCTCTTTTAATTTAGAATCCGAGAGCTTCGGCACATAAACTTGGTCTAAGGGCTTATCCCGATCACCAGCAACGGGTGCCTTTTCTTCTTTTTTCCAGAGATAAAGCTTGTTTGTAAGGGTATATTTTACAAACGCCTCAACCACGTTGATAAAGGGCTTTCCATTTACCTTATAAAATGCGAGAGCAAAACCAAAGGCGACCACCGGTAGTCCTATAAGTATGGCCAAAAATTTTGGAATTAGAAAAAACAGGACAACAGCGACGCCAATACCCCCACCGGCGTAAATGAATTGCTTGAAGGTCAGGGGTCCGAAAATCTTGTCTTCTACTTCTATAAATTGTGGTACTTGAAATCGCATTTCTTTTTATTTTAACGGCTCTCTATAGGGGTCTGCGCCATCGGGATAGCGGTAGTCTGGTAGGGGAGTCTCTACCTTCGGTTGAGGTTGCGACTGTGGCGACTTCGGTGTCTCAACATGCGGAACATCGTGTACTTTCTCCCCTTCTTCAACCATGGGTAGTTGGGTTTTTTCTAGTGGTTTTGCGCTCTCAATCTTTTGAAAAATCGGTTCAAATATTTTATCGGCAACCCCCTCGCCTATTAGGGCCGACTGTTCTTCGGAAAGACCAACTTCCTTTTCAATATTAGCTAGATAGTCGGTGGGGTTTTCAAAACCATAAAGAACGAACATTGTTTCCCTCTCAAGGGCTGCGGCTCGGTTTTCATCAAGCGAATTGTTTTTAGCGATTTCCGCCACCAAGGATTTCCAGGGCACCGATTCAATCGCTCCCCGTATTTCAGGCGATAATTTTTCCCATTGTTCTTTTATAAGCTTTTCTTCCTCGTTCATGCTGTTGCTTGGTTATTTTCAGGCGTTTCCGGTTTTGGTTCCGGGGCTTCTGTTTCTGGGGTAAGTTCTTCAGCATATTCTTTTGCGGCTTCAGCAAACTTCTCTTTCTTTGATTTACCTTTAGCCGCCTCTCGTACCGCGGCCGCCTTGGCCTTGCTGGAAGCGAAAAAGACTCCTCCTAGAAAACTTTTTTGCTTCTCCATTCTCTTGGCGATGTTTTCCATTCTATTTACTATTTCGCGGTGACTCTTAATTGATTGAGCATAACGATCTCTCTCGGCAGTTGTTACCGTTTTTATATCCTTTTGTACCGTTCTTTCATATTTTTCATTTTCTTCATTAAACTGTTTTTTAGCAGCATCAACATTAGCCTGTTTTTGTGCTTGTATCGTTTGTTTGTCTTGATCAGAAATTCCTACTAAGGTTATGGGTTTATTTAATTCATTTTCTGCGTCTCTAAACCGTTTTTCTGCGACAGTGAGACTTAACGGCTTGCCAATTGTTCTTAGCCTTTGTTCAGCAACATTTTCTGCTTCTGACAATTTTCTTTTAGCTAGATTTCTATTATCTTGTGCCTCCTTAACGGCATCTTTAGATGGTTTATATTTTTCAAACTCCTTAATCCTGGCTTTTTGCTCGGCAGCAAAACCACCCTTTTGAGCCTTTCCAGCATCTAGTCCGCCGCCCAATTTTGTCCCGCGAACATCAAAACTTGCCCCCGAGAATTTTCTTGCTGTTGCTAACTGCAGGCGAGCGCTCATATCGCCTCGAGCCTCTCTTTTCAAAAGTTCTTCATTTCTTGTCATTGCGGCGGCACGACCGCCAATGAGATTTCTTCCCGCGGCGCCAACAAGCCCAAAAGAGGCGGCTCCCGCGGCGCCCAGGGCCCACTTATTAATATTTGAAGCACCGGACCCGGCTTTATTAGAAACAAATTTAGATACTATAAGTGACGCAACGAGTAGGGCGCCAATAATCAAAAAGTTCATTAAGATTGTCAGGTTTCCGGCCCGAAGTTGTTCGTTACCAATCTGCTGGTTTGCTGGCACCCCGATTATGGCCTGAGAAAAAGTGGTGTTTGTTGGCGTGAAAAGCCCATCTGAAACCATGATCACCACCCAAGTAATCATCAAATAAACAGGCGCAAAAAAGGCATGACCAATAAGTGCTGACCACCATTTGTTAAAAATTGTACTCCGAAGGGCGGGCAGGGCCAGCGACATTATGGCTATTGGCGAAAAAATAAGAACAAGAACTAAAACAACAAACCTTGCAACAAACATTAAGGCTGCCGCAAAAAAGATAAAAGCCGCTATTAAGACCAAAATTGAACCGACAAACCCGATGATTATCATCTTTCTTCCATCAAGCAAACCGATTTCTCCCGTATTCAATAGACTTTTAAGCTCAAGTTCATCAATCATTCTGTCCGAAATTCCGTCAACCCCAGGCTCAACAATGGCATCGTAGAAGAATAGAGCCAAGATATTTGAAGCATCAATGACAATTCGGGTAAAAAAGAGACTGAAGTTTATAAGTATTGCGACGATAATTATATTTACAACTATTTTTTTAGTATTACTGCCGATTCCAAGAATTGTTTGTATTGCTGCGTATAGAAGAATAAAAATAAAAGCCATGTTGGCAAGGTCTCTGATTGTTGTCCACGCACGATCAATCGCCGTGGCTTGGCCGATATTTAACCGCATATCAATCACGGTAAACTGGATGACCATGTCAAGAATCTTTCCCGCAATAAACAGGAGAAGATTCATCAGTTGGAGAATCAAGATTGCTACCCATCCGAGCGGCGCGAGCAGGGCATCGGTGGCAAAACTAACCAAACTTCCCAACGCATCGGTAATTATATTTGCGTGGGCTAATCCAGGATAAATAAGGCCGCCAACCAAAAAAACGAGCAACAAGACAATGGAGGCGGGAGAAGTGCTCGATAAATATTTTTTCATCAGTGAATTATCTTTGAACCGTGACACTTTGAGTAGTGGCGCCAACGCCATTAAAGCAGGTGAGAATAAAGACCACGACTGGGTCTGTTACCCGCACCGACTCATCTCCGCTAAGCGGCCTAGAACCGTTCCAGCCGCCAGAGGCGGTGCAAGAAGTGGCATTAGTCGCCGTCCAACTTAATGAAGCAATTGTCATGAGTGGCAGAGCAAACCTCTCTACATCAAGGGTGACTACTGGAAGTCCGCTGCCCCCACCCCCTCCGCCACCTCCGCCACCGCCAACGTTAACAACGACAGAGCGAGTGACGGTTCCTCTCGAGTTATTACAACTTATAGTAAAGGTTTGGCTTGCCAATATCGGCCCGACAACACGAGATCCACTTAACGGCACCTGGCCGGACCAACCCCCGGTTGCCTCGCAGTAAGTTGCATTTACTGAAGACCAAGTCAGAGTTGACGAACCGCCGGCCGCAACAAAGTTTGGTGTGGCACTAATCGCAAGTGTTGGTGCTGTTCCGGGGATAACTCCACCCCCTCCGCCACCACCCCCGCCGCCACCACCCCCCCCACCGCCAAAGAGACCACCAGAGCCGAAGACAAATCGCTGGAGAAGTTGACCAATAAGGGCGCTTACAAGTTCGTCAAATTCATCAGCAAGCTCAAGCTGCCTTACTCCTGTTCCCAAGACATGTTCCAACTGCTGCTCTATCACGACACCTGGGGTTCGGGCTGGACCACGCCTGATACACTGACCAGTATCCGGGTCACTCGCCTCACACTCTGACCAGCTCAAGAATCCGCTTGCCCAACTAAGCTCTTCTCTTTGAATACCAAGCGCCTCCATTAGTCGTCGATCCAGTTCAATTTGCGCCTGTAAATATGCTCCGTAGGGGTTTATAGACTCATTTTGAGTCAAATAAAACCACTCATCCCAGCCACCAGAGGTGACATCACTAAAGTAGTTATCAATATCATTAATAACACCCGAGAGTGTGCATTGAAACTGAAGACTGCCTGCGTTTTGGCTTCTCGCTAAATAATTCTGTTGCAACGAAAGCCTTATTTGGGACTGGAATGGCGAACACAAGAATCCCAAATCAGAACCGGCGATAAATTCACCAGCAATTCCATCGGCAATATCCGTTAAAAATTGTTCCGGGTCGGTAACAAATGCCGGATTACCCTCAAACCCCGAGTTAATCCAAGCAATTGTGGAATCTAAAATTTGTTCCAAGAGCGTTTTAACAAGAGTTATTACTATAAGGTCAAGAGTTAAGCCCGGAACAGTAAAGCCGAAAATCGTAATACCAACCTCCTTGTTTCGCAAGGCGCTGTCTGAAACGGGAACTGGAGGAATCGTGTCAGTCTGAGCAGAAACCCTGCCTAAAGGCAGCGCCGGGAAAAGCATGGAAACAAGGAGGCAGAACGCGAGAACTTTATTTTTGTATTTCATATTTGGCTGTTAAAAATTATACCATTAGCCAACAGGACCCTTTGGATGTAAAGCATAAGATCGGCCTCTCGTTCAATATTTTTGACAAAAAAGTTGAAAGCGGCATAGCCCTCCAAAGGATTTTTAGAAGTGCTAGCAAAGAGTTTCAGCGCCTCGGCATTCTCAAAGTAGCCATTAACTAAACTAAGGTGATTTCCAGAAAGCGAGAGAGGAACTCTCACGAGCAAAAGTTCATTAGCCGCACCCTTGTAGAGAATGGAAGACTCCGACAGGAAAGAAAGAAAGGTTTTATTGTTAATATCCGTTAGCTGCCCTCCAGGGTAGCGCGCCGAAGTTAGCGCCCTGTATTTCTGGCGGATATTTGTGACGGCTTCGCCGTAGGCGGCGAAGTTTTCCACGGTATCAGGAGCTACAAGAATCTGATTGGGAGTTACCTCGTTTGCCGATATGTCTGTGCGGATGATTTCGGCGGCATATTGATCAGCCAGACTTAAAAGATCCTCGCTTGAAACTTCGCCCCGGGACTTGAGCGACATATAGTCGGTAAATATCTGCCGACTTACAAGTTCGGTTTGAGAGAGGGTCGTCGTTGAGAATGGTCTGGTCGGAGCGGTCGTGGTGCCGATGAAGTCGCTTAAGAAGGCCTCGTCTGAAGCGAACTCACTTAGACCCTGAACAGAGATAAGTTCGGCTGAATGCGGTGGCGTTTTGCTAAACCTGAACCAAAAGGCGCCGCCGACTAGAGTCAAGGAGAGAAGAAGCGCGCCTATAAGACGGATAGATGGCATCGTATTTTAGTATAACAGAGAAAATATTGCTATTTTGGGGATAAGTGTATAATTAAATCGATGAAATTCCGTTTTGTTTTAGCCGTATTTTCTATAATTGCTCTACAACTATTTTTTACCAAAAATCTCTCGGCCCAAACGATTAGCAGCAACCTCACTCTGGGCAGTCGAGGAGCGGAAGTAGTAGTTTTGCAAGAGACGTTGGTTGCCGACGGGTTTCTTGTAATGCCGGCTGGGGTTTCTTATGGTTATTTTGGTCCACTGACGCGGGAGGCAGTTGCTAAGTGGCAAGTCGCGAATGGCGTTTCCCCCGCTTTAGGATACTTCGGTCCAATTTCAAGGAGCACCTTGTCGACCAAGTCACCAAAGAATCAAACAATGCCAACGACACAAACCCCAGAACCGATTGTGAACCCACAGCCGAGCAATCTAAGTCAGGCAATTTACGATTTTTCAAGAAATAGTGATTCTCCCGCTGCTCTCGGCATGCTCGCGAGTCGGGTTATGCTTTTTCGGGCGTTCCCTTTTGAAGTAAGACCGGGGGATATTATCAGTGTTGACGGTTCTGGTTTTAGTAAAACTTCAAACAAAATTTATTTTAGCGGCAGCAATGCCGTAAGTGCCACCTCAACGGACGGCACCGCGATGATCGTTGTCGTACCACCAGGACTTTCCAGCGGCGAACACGAGCTTCATGTGGAAAATCTTCTTGGTTCATCAAAAAATGCCGACATAAAAATTAAAATCAGAGTGACAGATAGTCCGCAACCTCCCCCACAAATTACGAGCGCCTCCATCTCGGGCGACACGGTTACGGTTGTTGGAACCGGCTTTACTTCTTCAAACAATTTATTTACAACCCTCGGCGACACTTCGCGTCCGATATCATCGGGCGGCAGCACCCTCACTTTCCGCCTTAGCGATCTCTCGCGCTACGAACAAACCAAAAGTTTTACTAAAGGGGAATACAAGGCCGCCCTCTGGATTTTCGTCCAGAACGAACATGGCATGAATAAAAACCCGTACCAGCTGGAGATAAATATATGAAAAAGAAAAAATTTTTAACGCTAGCGGTGTCCATGATTTTGATCTTTTCTATTCTGCCAAGCTCAAGAATTGATGCCCAAACTCTCCTGCCTTTCGCGGGCATCGTTTCGTTTCCGATCCCCTGCACTTGTACTGCGAATCTCTGGATTTGGTTTACACCTCTCTATCTCGGGGGTCCGGCCGTGCTTACAGGACCTATGGTTTACTCTCCTTATTCAACAATTCTTTATGCCAACTTCTTTATTGGTGTCCCATCGAAATATCACTTAGGCAGCTATATTCCCGGTATTCAATCCTGCTGGATTTTCGCCGGCTTTTTCTGCTTCCCGCTCCCCACTATTGGCCACATGTTCCAGGTGGGGACCAATTAGCTACCAAATCTAACTTAAAAGCAGGGCAAGTTTTCTCCAGGTTTCAACTCCAATTTTTTCCGCACGAACACCATCCTCTATCCCGAGTTTATTAAAAGCCGAAGAAACTTTTTCTTCTCCAAATTTTTTAATCAAATTTGATTTAAGTTTTTTTCTTTTAAACGCAAAACCCACCCTAACTATTTCAAAAACCTTTTTTTCTTCCAGGTTCTCAAAAAACTTTTTTGAAATATTATCTATCTTTATTATTGCCGAATCAACGGATGGTCTTGGTACAAATGAGCCGGCAAGAACCTTGTCGACAATTTTTGCATCACCATAAGCCCTTACCGAGACGGAGAGAATACTCTCTTTGCCGTCACGCGCCAAAATTCTTTCCGCCACCTCTTTTTGCACAAGGAGAATTATTCTACCCGGAGCGCATTCGCTCTCTAAAAATTTTCTTAAGATTTCTCCCGTAATATTGTAAGGAATATTCGCTACAAGCTTATAATTGCCAGCCGTCAATTTGTAATTCCTTGGCTCAAAATCCAAAATATCGTCGTGGACCAAAACAAGTTTTTTATCCTCAATTTCTTTTGCAAAAGTTTTTTCAAGCAGTGTAAAAAGTTCGTCATCTTTTTCCACAGCGACGACACTTGCACCAGTTTCCAAAAGTTTTTTTGTTAAGATTCCTGTACCGGGTCCGATTTCAAGTACAAAATCTTTCCTGTCGAGCTCGGCGGCCTCGATAATTTTTTTCAAAGCCCTATCCGATTTGAGAAAATGCTGTCCTAACGATTTTTTTGCTCTCATAGATTTAGAATTCTATTTCCAATAACGGCTTTCTATCGGTGCCGTATTCTTCAGACGACTCCCACCAGAGAAGTTTGTCAGGAATGTCACCGAGAAACTCCGACGGCAGCCCAACCTGTCTTGAACCAAAAATATTTCTGGTCTCTGCATAGGTCAAAAAAACCTTTTTTCTCGCGCGCGTCAGCGCAACATAGAATAGTCGGCGCTCTTCCTCCGCTTCTTCTGGTGTTATGTCGTCGCTTTCAGACTTCGCGTGAGGAAAAAGCCCTTCTTCAAGACCAGAAATAAAAACCGTGTCGAACTCAAGCCCCTTAGAGGCGTGCACCGTCATAAGTCGCACAGCACCTCCTTCGTCCTTCATACCATCCTGGTCACTCTGTAGCGCGATTTCAGTTAAAAGCTCGAGAATTCCAGTCTCTAGCGGCCTTTCATCATATCTTGTGGCAAAGTTTACGAGCTCATATGCGTTCTCGAGCCGCGCGAGCCCGTCTTCTCCTCCCTCTTTCCACTCAGCTTCGAGTCCAGTAGCTTTGATGACGAACTTTATAACATCGCTTGGCTTCTCTTTCTTGGCGGTGGTAGCGATAGTTTCAAGAAGTTTTCTGAAATCGGCAAGTTTTTTTCTTACGGCGGGAGGAAGCGAGCCCTCATTACCCATTGTTATTTTGAGAACACTTGTTTTGCCCAAACCTCGTGTCGGCGTATTTACCACCCGCTTGAAATCAGAAAGACTTTCCGTATTGAGTGCCAGGCGTAGGTAGGAGACGATGTCCTTAATCTCTTTACGCTCAAAAAAACGAGTGCCGACGAGTTCGTATGGAATGGAAAGTTTCATAAAAGCTTCTTCCAAAGCTCTGGATTGGAAGTTTGCTCTGTAGAGAACCGCGATTTCCCCTGCCGGTATGCCGCCCCTTATCAACTCTTCGGCTTTAGTGGCGATAAAGAGCGCCTCGCTCGCCTCGTCAAACCCACTAAAAATACTTATTTTCTCTCCCTCGGCTTTTTCTGTAAAAAGATTTTTTTCTCTCCTGATCTTATTCTTTGCGATAACAGCATTGGCCGCCTCAAGAATATTTTTTGTGGAACGATAATTTTTTTCCAAGACGATAACTGTGGTGTTCGGGTAGTCGTTTTCGAAATCAAGAATATTTTTTATATCGGCGCCGCGCCAGGAATAAATGTTTTGATCAGCGTCTCCCACGACGCAGATATTTTTATGTTTTTCGGCAAGCAGTTTTGAAATTTCGTACTGTACCCTGTTGGTATCCTGATACTCATCGATGTGAATATGGCTCCAGACATTTTGATAATAATTTTTTATATCCCGGTGCTCTCTTAGCAGATTGCGTGTTTTCGTTAAGAGGTCGTCAAAGTCAAGGGCCCCTTCCCGCATGAGCGTTTTTTCATACTCTGGCCAAACCTCTGCCACCACTCTTGCGAAATAGTTCCGCTCGTCGGGCTTAAATTCGCCATAATTACTTCCCGCACCTTTTTCTTTTGAAATAATTCCAAGAATTTTTGTCGGCTCATGAGTTTTCGGATCAAATCCCAGAGTTACCAATATATTTTTTATTGCCCGCTTACTGTCCTCTCGGTCGAAAATGGAGAAATACTTTTTTATCCCGATACGAGAAGCTTGTTCTCTCAAGATATGAACACCAAGCGAGTGAAAGGTGCTTACGAAAGGCGCTTCGTTTATAGAAATTGGACGATTTATTTGCCTATCTTCACCGAGAATTTTTTGTACTCTCTCTCTCATCTCCCGCGCGGCTTTGTTGGTGAAGGTGATGGCCAATATTTTTGAAGGCGCCACCCCCGCCCTCACGAGATATCTAATCCTCTCGGCAATCGTTTTTGTTTTTCCCGCCCCCGCTCCGGCAAGGATTAAAAGCGGACCAGACGCCATGGAAACCGCTCTTTCTTGCTCGGCACTAAGAACTTCTGACACAGCTTGAGACATTTCCGACCACTATAGCATGTGGAAAGGACGGTTGACTAAGAGGCTCCTAAAGGTAGAATAAGGGTCGACAGAGAGGAAAGAAGAAAGCAACATGGCTCTATAGAGCCCTGTCTGCGCAGGCAGGCATTTCTGATTGACCGAATTTTCTTGAATAATTTAGCCCTCGCTATATAAGCTACCGAGAGAAAGACCCCAATAATAGAAAAGGCTTGCGGGCGATACTTTTTATCGCGCTTTTTGCTTTGGCTCCATTGTCCATCACCGCCTTTTCTTATCGAGACACGGGCAAACTTATCAGGCTCTTAAACATTCCGCCAACTTTCAATTCGCAGACTATGGCGCTTCTTGAGGGGTATTTAAATATTAATCCGACGAGTACCGGCGGGGCAGAAATTGCCATTGTTGATGACGTGGCGCTCGAATCTTACGGCGGTACTGGTGAAGTCTTTGTAGATCTCGGTCGGTCTGGCACGGGTCAGATCAGCATTTATATTGTTCGTAAGGGAGACACGATTAGTGAAATTGCAGAAATGTTTGGTGTTTCAAGAAATACCATTATCTGGGCAAACGATCTTCGCGGCTCAACTATTAAAGAGGGACAAGAACTTGTTATTTTGCCGATTTCTGGCGTACGCCATGTCGTAAAATCTGGCGACACCCTTAAAACAATTACCACCAAGTATAAGGCCGATCTTGATGATGTTCTTTCTTACAACGGACTGACTTCCGGCTCTAAACTTACGCCGGGCGATATCATTATTATTCCAGACGGCGTTATAAGCACCGCATCAACTCTAGCCGCCCCCTCCGGTTCTGGTAGTTATCCAACCTATTCTGGCTACTACATGAGACCAATTTCTGGTGGTAGGAAAAGCCAGGGCATACACGGCTACAACGGTGTCGACCTTGCGGCATCACTCGGAACGCCGGTTGTGGCTTCCGCTGCTGGCACCGTTATTATTGCCAAAACATTTGGTTACAACGGCGGTTATGGACTCTATGTAGCGATTAGACATGACAACGGCACTCAGACTCTCTACGGGCACCTTTCTCAAGTTAATGTTTCGGTTGGACAAGTCGTCAGCCAAGGTGAAATTATCGGCGCCGTCGGCAGCACCGGTCGTTCCACGGGGTCACACTTACACTTCGAGGTTCGTGGTGCCAAGAATCCTTTCTAAGTTCTAGACATCAAATTTTTTCGGACGGTATTCAATTGCCTCAAGAATATTGTTGTTTTTAATTTCCTGACTTCCCTCAAGATCCGCTATAGTGCGAGCCACCTTTATCATTCTGTGGTAAACGCGCGGCGAGAAACCCAAGCGCTCCGCAGCAACGTCTAATGTTTTTCTAGATTCTTTATCAAGACTGACAGCGTTAGTTAAATCCCTTGCGGACATTTCTGCGTTGCGGAGTATTTTTTTGCCCAGTTTCACAAATCTTTCTCGTTGTATTTTTCTCGCCCCCTCAACTTTTTGTCGTAGCTCTTCGCTTTTTGCACCTTCTGTCGTGCCAGAGAGTTCGCTCGGCACCACTCTATCCACCTCAAGCCAGATATCTATACGATCCATAATCGGACCAGACATTTTTCTTCTGTATTTTGAAAGAGCTGATGGTGTGCAAATGCAGGGTTTACCCCTGAAGCCGAAATTCCCGCAAGGACAAGGGTTCATAGCGGCAACCAAAGAAACATTTGCTGGGAAATGGGCCGTGCCCCTTGCCCTTGCAACCGAAATTAATTTATCTTCCAAGGGCTGTCTCAGACTTTCTATCACCCGTCTGTCGAACTCGGGAAATTCGTCCATAAATAAAACTCCGTAGTGCGCCAAGGTTATCTCTCCGGGTCTGGGTACCGCCCCGCCACCGACAAGCGAGACATATGAGGCGGTGTGATGTGGCGCGCGGAATGGTGGGTTGGTCATGAAGGTTTCTGACAAAGTGCCGGAAATTGAATGGATACTTGTCACCTCTAACGCCTCTTCGAAAGTCAGTTCTGGCAAAATTCCGGCAAAAGCTTTAGCTAGCATAGTTTTGCCGGTGCCGGGCGGACCGTACATGGCGACATTGTGTCCTCCGGCCGCGGCAATTAAGAGGCCGCGCTTAGCTCTTTCTTGACCCTTAATATCAGAAAAATCTATTGAAGAACTTGTTTTGGTTTTTTCTACTATCGTTTTTTCAGCTCTTTTAATTTTCTTTTTACCCACTAAATGCTCAACTATTTCCAAGAGAGTTGAGGCGCCGAAAATATCTATACCGTCAATAATTGCTGCCTCTGACACATTTTCCAGTGGTACAAAAATTTCTTCGAACCCCTCTTTTTTGGCAAAACGTACGATAGGCAGAATGCCGGGTACTCGACGCAGTTTGCCGTCAAGCGAAAGCTCTCCCAAGAAAAGCTTTTTTTCGGAGTCAAACTCCACATCTTTGTTTGCCAGAAGATACGAGAGTGCTATGGCCACATCAAATGAGGTACCTTCCTTTTTAAGATCGGCTGGGGCAAGGGATATAACGACCTTATGATTTTTTGATTTAGGAGAATCGAATCCAGAGTTTTTTATAGCAGCCGAAACCCGATCCCTCGCTTCCTCCACGGCCTTATCCGGTAAGCCGACGATAGAAAATGCGTTAAGACCGCGTGAAATATCGGTCTCTACGGCAACGACGAAGCTTGATAGAAGATTGGTTTGTGCGCTGTAGACCCTAGAGAAACTCATTGCATGTGCTTGCGGCAGGTTCTCGCGGAAGGGTTCGCCTCAAGTCTTTTTTCATCGATTTCTTCGCCACAAATCTCACAGAGACCGTAATTTCCCTTTTCCATTTTAGAAAGCGCGTCGCGTAAATCCTGATAGCGAGTCTCTAGAGTGCTAACGATTGCCATATTTCCTTCATACTCCTCTATAGTGTCGGCGACAGTATTTTCGTCCGCTTGAGAGCTATCACGGTCAGTCGGGGTCGCCTCCCAGTCTGAGAGATTATCTGGGTTTCTTCTGCCAACTTTTTCCAACTCTTCAGCCAAGAGTTTTTTCTCCGCCTCTAATTTCTTTTTAAAATGCTCGTAGTTTATGGGCATGAGACAATATTAGCAAAGGAATTCCTAGCGGGAAAGTTTTTCCTGAGTTAGTCGGTCAACAAGGATTCTCGTGGCCTCAAGGCTCTCTGTGATGATCAACACGTCACTCTCGAAGAAAGTGTAAAGAAGAACCCTATTACCCCCCACAGAGAGCACCCTTATATCTTTATTTTTATCCGTAAGATCAGAAAAGCTTTCTTCCGGTCCCATATTTTGTATTAAACTTGCGGTTGAAAAGAGCGGCCCGATTTCTCTACTAAGAGTTTTTTCCCAGGCAAGCATGCCGGCGAAAGCGTTTTCAAATGAATCTAGCTTTATTATCAGAAAATTATTTTCTCCAAGGGCTCCGTACATAAAGAGTGGGGCGAAAGCTCGAACCAGGTATCCTGGCGCCGTAGTCTCAAGTGTTTCTAATAATTCTTTGGTAGTAAGAAGCATGCCCTCGGGGCTTTTTACGACTATGTGTTTTACCTCACCCCGAGTAGTACCACGCGCTGCGTCTGTTAATTCTTTTATTAAACTTTGCCTCGAGTTCTCGGAGAGGGTTATTTCAGCTTCTGCGCCCGCGAAGATGAATCTATTCGCTGGCACCTCAAGAGGAGGGGTTGTTGTTTTTCTGACAAATTCATTATAAGCGTACCAGCCGCCTAGAGTGCCAAGTCCCATTAAAACGAGACTCCATATGGAAAGAGAAATAAGCTGCCTCTTTCTGTCCGGGCTAATCGTGGGTCTTGTACTGCCGGTTTTTTTTGCCTGCTCTCTTTGCTGAATAGAAAAAAGAGACTCACGTTGTTTTTTGAGCGCGTCGGCCACATCACCTTGGTATGTGCGAATCTGCTTTAAAGGAGTTTCTTCCTTATCCATTCTCCTATTTTAACTTATCTGGAACTCTGTTCACGAGTTCTTGGACCAGCGCTGTTGAGAAGATATTTTCTTGGATTCTCATCAAGGTCAAGAAAGTCGTCCGCGACCTCGATAAGTCGCGCCGAAGCCGACTTGCCGAAAGCGACAACCTCTACCTGGCAACCGTGAGTATTTTGTAGGTATTCCACCAGAGGAACGTAATCACCGTCGCCGGAAAGGAGGATAATGCTGTCGACTTTGGGAGCCATGATTACGGCGTCGATAGCGAGACCAACATCCCAGTCTGCCTTTTTCGCGCCTCCCAAGAATACTTGCAGAGGCTTAGAGCGTATCTCAATTCCAGCTTTTTCAAGCGCGCCGAAAAACGCGCTCTCTTCTCCGGATTCTGTCGTAACAACGTAAGCCATGGCACGAATAAGGACGCGCCCCGCTAGAGCGTCTTTGACGATAGCCGAAAAATTGGCCTTAGCGTGGTGAAGATTTTTAGCACTGTGATAAATATTTTGCGTGTCTATAAAGATGCCGACCCGCTGGGCTTTGTGTTTTATTACTGTCATTTAAATTTATAAATTACCGATAAATATGCAAAAAATCTTTATAGATTTTTCGGTTATTTCTTCAAACCAAGTTTTTTCTGCAAAGCCAAAGCACGCTTAGGGTTCTTTTTTTCCAAATATCTCATGTGGACTTGGCGATCGGCGACCATGGCAAGGAGACCCCTTCTTGAGTGGTTGTCCTTGGCATGAGTCTTTAAGTGCTTAGCCAATTCCTCAATGCGATTCGTCAATATGGAAATCTGCACCTCGGGAGAGCCGGTATCCTTGTCGTGGATTCTGGTCTCCGTTATGAGCTTTTGTTTCTTGGTTTTTGAAATCACCTCATAATAATAGCACAACTCTAGACACTTTGCAACCCGCCGAACCCGGCCACTCCCACATGGTATAATGTCGCACAATATGGCAGAAACAACTGAATTAGAGCGACTTAAGCGGGAGTTTTTGGAATATACAGAAATTGAAAAAGGACGGAGCCTGAAAACAGTTGAAAATTACGACAGATATCTATCAAAGTTTCTTCTCTATTCTAAGGTTAGAAAGGCTTCCGACATTACCCCAAACCTAGTAAGAGAGTATCGTCTCTGGCTCAATCGCCAACCGGCTAAAAATGATACTCTAAAGAAAAAGACCCAGAACTACTATCTGATCGCCCTACGGGCCTTTCTTAAGTATCTTGCCAAGCGAGGATATAAGACACTCTCCCCTGAGGTTATAGAGTTGGCTAAGGTTGGAGAACGCTCTATTGATCTCATAACTCCCGAAGAACTTCACCGCCTCCTGGAGGCCCCGGATGTCTCGGAAGAAAACGGGCTTAGAGATAAAGCCATTCTCGAAACATTCTTCTCGACCGGCCTGCGTGTATCAGAATTATGCAACTTGCCGCGCGACCTTGATCTTTCTGGTGACGAATTTAGTGTTCGAGGCAAGGGAGACAAGGTGCGCCTGGTCTTCCTTTCTCCCGAAGCCAAGTCTTCAATAAAAAAATATCTTGAAAAACGAAAGGATATAGATAACGACCCGCTTTTCCCGGTTACCACTCGTTCCGTACAAAGAATAATCAAGCACTACGCCATTAAAGCCGGTATTTCAAAAAAAGTTACGCCGCATGTTATTCGCCACATGTTCGCCACAGACCTTCTCTCAAACGGCGCCGATCTTAGAAGCGTTCAGGTTTTTCTGGGTCATGCCAATATTTCAACAACTCAAATTTACACCCACATCACCGACCGCCAGCTCAAAGAAACGCATAAAAAATTTCACTCAAGACGTCGAACTTGACACAAACCAGATCGTTGTATAGCATGAGGGTGTAATAGGTTTTAGTCAGGGAAGTTCGCCGGAAGGCGGACTTCTTTCATAAAAATAATCATGTTTGATTTAAAAGTTATAAATTCCGTTCTGGGCGAACTTGAAGAAGTGCGGGGTATTCCGCGCGCTTCCATAATTGAGGCCATAGAAGCGGCTCTTGCCACAGCTTATAAAAAAGAATATGGCAAAAAGGGACAGATTATTCGCACCACTTTTGACCCGAACACGGGCGAAACGAATTTTTTCCAAGTAAAGATTGTTGTGGACGACTCCAACGTCATTTTTGACGAGACCGAAGAGGTGAAAGAGGGTGACACGCGCGATCTTTATAATCCGGAACACCATATTCTCTTGGAAGATGCGCGCAAAATTAAAAAAGATGCTCAAGTGGGCGAAGAAATTATTTTCCCGATTGAATCAAAGGGAGACTACGGTCGTATCGCAGCTCAGACAGCTAAACAGGTTATCACCCAGAAAATTCGAGAGGCAGAAAAGACATCGGTTGTTGCGGAGTTTGGCAAACGAGAGGGACAAATTGTTACTGGCTCAGTTCAGCGCATTGAACGTGGCAATATCTTCGTCGATATGGGTCGAGCCACCGGACTTCTTCCATACGAAGAGCAGATTCCCGGCGAGCGGTTTAACCAAGGAGAGCGCGTCAGAGCCTATCTCTACCGAGTGGAGGAAAGTCCTCGGGGAGTATTCTTGCGTCTCTCTCGCTCACATCCGAAATTTATAGAAAAACTTTTTGAAGCCGAATCACCGGAGCTTGCCAATGGTACGGTTATGATCAAAGCCATAGCGAGAGAAGCGGGCTATCGATCGAAGATTGCCGCTCAAGCGGTTGACGGACACATAGACCCCGTTGGAGCCCTTGTTGGTCAGCGCGGCGTGCGTGTTTCAACAGTTATGTCGGAGCTTCGAGGAGAAAAAATCGACATTATTGAATGGTCACCGGAGCCGGCCAAGTTTATAGAAGAAGCCCTCTCCCCCGCCAAAATTCTTAATATAGAAATAAACGAAACCGAAAAGTCAGCCACCGTTAACGTCTCGGAAGATCAACAGTCTCTTGCTATCGGCAAGGGTGGGCAGAATGTCAGACTCGCAGCCAAACTCACCGGTTGGAGAATTGACATACAATCCGCTAAAGGCGAAGAACTCGCCGTCGCCGAAGCGCAGGAGGAGCCCACCAAGAAAGAGGAAAATAGTTTATAATCTGTAGAATATGAATTTGTGGCACGATCTTAGCCCCGGTACCAAAGACGAAATAAACGTTATCGTCGAGATAAATCGGGGCTCAAAAAATAAGTTTGAAGTAGATAAAGCAACCGGTCTTATAGCTCTCGATCGGGTGTTATATACGGCGCAAGACTTTCCGTTTGACTACGGCTTCGTGCCACAGACCCTGTGGCACGATGATGACCCGCTTGATGTCGTGCTTCTCACCACGCACCCGCTTTTACCTGGAGTACTGGTTCGGGCAAGACCGGTCGCCATTATGAATATGATTGATTCTGGCGAAGGCGACGACAAAATTATTGCCGTTCCCGCTGGTGATCCTCGTTGGGCGAATATTAAAGATCTTAAGGATATTAACCCCCACACGCTTAAAGAAATTGAGCATTTTTACGCAACCTACAAAAAGCTTCAGAACAAAATTGTTGAAGTAAAGGGCTTTAAGGGAAAGGCAGAGGCAGAAAAAGCTTTCGAAGAAGGCTCTCTTCTATATAAGAAGAAATATCAACAGGGCGCATAGAAGGTTTGCTATAATTAAACTCTTCGGAAACGGGAGATATTAAGAGCTAAATTAACACTAATGAATCTTAAGAAAATTGTTGGCGTGACTGTTTTGGTATTCGCTTTTTTACTTTCACCCGTGAGTCAAGTATTTGGAGTAGAAGCGGAGACTTCAGCCGGAGCGACAGTTACACCGATGAAGGCTCGCTCTCTTGAATTCAGGGCCGAGATGGAAGCAAAGCGATCTGCCGAGAGAGAAAAAATGGAAGAAAGACGCAACACGATGCAGGACAAACGGGCCTCGACAAGTGATCGAATGCAAGACAAACGAGATAATATGCAGGAGCGAAAAGCCTCAAGCACCGAGCGTCGAATAGAGTTTCAGCAAAATATAGCTAAACGACAAGTTGAACACGTCTCGAGGGTAATGCGCGCCACCATTGAGCGGCTTGAAAAGATAATTGTCCGTATCGAGTCTCGCATGGATAAAATCAAAGCAGAAGGAGGAGACACCTCTAGTAGTGAAGAGCATGTAGCTCTAGCTAAAGCGGATTTACAGGCCGCGGAACTGAAGATTGACGCATTCGTAAACATTGATCTTTCAAGCGATAAGGCCAAAGACAATTTTGAACGAGTTCGTTCTGCCGCTAAAGAAGTGAAAGATCTTATACATTCGGCGAGGGAGCATCTCTCAGATGCGGTAAGGTCAATTGTTCCCGCCAAAGCCAATGTAGAGGTTGAAGTATCGAATTAAAAGATATAACCGATAACGCATCAATTATGGATGGAGAACAAAATAATCCGAATCAGGGAGGAGAAAAAAATGGTTCTGGTCTGAAAATAGCAGCCGCTGTTATCTTGGTAATCGTTGTGCTTGCCGGGCTTTATTTCTGGAGCCAGCGATCGGGTGACGAAGCGACGGAGGTTAAAGATGGGGCGGTAGAATCAATTCTGGAGCAGAGTGATTCTGATGATGTCGATTCAATCGAAGCCGACCTAGAGTCAACCGACATCGACAACCTTGATGCCGAATTTAACGCCTCCTAAGCACGAGCTTTTCTAAGGCCGAGAAGAGCCCCGAGTTGCACTCGCGGGCTCTTTCGTATACGCTAGTCGCATGAGTTATCTTATTCCAACTGTTATTGAGAAAAGCCAATTCGGTGAAAGAGCTTACGACATATACTCGCGCCTATTGCGTGAAAGAATTGTTTTTTTGGGCGGACCGATTGATGATGCCGTTGCCAATACGGTTATTGCCCAACTGCTTTTTCTCGAATCGGAGGATCCCAAAAAAGATATTTCTCTCTACATAAATTCTCCTGGGGGGCACGTTCACTCTGGTCTCGCTATTATCGATACTATGAATCATGTAAAACCAGACATCTCAACGCTCTGTGTCGGCATGGCCGCTTCCATGGGTGCCCATATTCTTGCTGCTGGGAAAAAAGGCAAGCGCTTCACCCTCAGTAACTCACAAATTATGATTCACCAACCCCATGGTGGAGCCGAAGGTCAGGCATCCGACATCGAGATAAACGCGCGACAAATTCTCAAACTTCGCGAAAATCTTAATAAAATGCTTGCTAAAAATACTGGGCAACCTCTCTCTAGGATAGAAAAGGATGTTGACAGAGACTTCTTTATGGATGCCGAAGAAGCAAAAAAGTACGGCATTATAGACAAGATTCTTTAAAAGTAGTAGACTAAATTTGTTCACATTTGAAAAGTTTCGCCCCAGGGCGAATGAAACCGTTTCCGCTACAGAACTACAGTAACGACCGACTAACCCCAATACGTTTATGTCCGTAAAACTTGCTTTATTGCTTGCATTGCTTGCCGCGTCGGCCGGTATCGGCTTCGGCTATTTCTTGCGCATTTTAATCTCCTTGGGCCGCAAGGGCTCTATGGAGCTCGACATAAAACAAATGGAGCTTGCCTCAAAGGAAGAGGCTCAACGCATTTTAGAGGTAGCGGAAACTCGTAGCAAAGAGATTCTAGAGAGGGCTCAAAGAGAATTTAGAGAACGCGAAGACAGAACCAAAAAGATCGAAGACAGACTGGTTAAAAAAGAGGAAGTTTTAGACAAACGCCAGTCGGATTTAGAACAGGAAGCCCTAAATGCCAAGAAAAAAGCCGCAGAATTAGCGGAGTTAAAAGTAAAAATAGAACAACTTGTAAAAGAACGCGAACATGAACTCGCGAAGGTGGCAGGATTGTCTCGGGTGGAAGCCAAGAAGGAACTCATGAAACTAGTGGAAAAGGAAGCCGAAGAGGATATTCTCATTAGGACCAAAAAACTAGAAGCCGAAAGTAACGAGCGTTTGGAAAATCGTGCCAAGGAAATTCTCGCCACCGCCATCCAGAGACTCGCCGTCTCGACGGCAAGCAATTTAATGGGTACAACCATTACCCTACCCTCAGACGAGATAAAGGGAAAGATTATCGGTAAAGAAGGCAGGAATATTAAGGCCTTCGAACGGGCAACTGGCGTTGAAGTAATAGTTGATGACACGCCAAACTCTATCACCCTCTCTTCTTTTGACCCGGTTCGTCGAGCCATGGCCCGCTTGGCACTAGAAAATCTAATATCAGACGGACGAATTCAGCCTGCAAAAATTGAAGAATTTGTTGAAAAAGCCGACGAAGAAATAAATAAAATTATTAAAGAAAAAGGAGAACAGGCAGCCATCGATTGCGGAGTCTACAACCTGGATCCGAAACTTATATCTCTACTTGGACGCCTGCACTTTCGCACGAGTTACGGTCAGAATGTTTTGGACCACTCTATTGAAATGGCGCACATTGCGGGCATCATAGCCAAGGAACTTGGCGTCGATGTCGCCACGGCCAAAGCCGGAGCTCTCCTACACGACATAGGCAAGGCGCTTGACCATGAGGTGGCCGGTACACACGTTGAAATCGGTAGAAAAATTTTGGACAAGTTCAACGTGCCTAAGGCAGTAATCCAGGCCATGCAGTCACATCACGAAGAATATCCATACGAGACCATAGAATCGGTTATTGTTCAGACCGCGGACACTATTTCCGCCGGAAGACCAGGTGCTCGTCGCGATACGGCCGAACGCTATCTTAAGCGCCTTGAAGAACTTGAGGCGATAGCTCTTTCCTTCGAAGGAGTCGAGAAAGCCTATGCCCTATCAGCCGGGCGTGAAATTCGAGTTTTTGTTTTCCCCGACAAAGTTTCAGATCTCGAGGCCCAAAAGCTTGCAAGAAATATTGCCACAAGAATCGAAAGTGAGCTTAAATATCCGGGAGAAATCAGGGTGAATGTCATAAGAGAGACCCGCTCCATAGAATTTGCTCGCTAATCGTCCATACGGGCGACCCGTAGCGCGCCTTGGCTGGTTATTATATAATTCTTGGCGAGTCCAAGGGTAGGTTATAAGTAAATTATTAGGTAAATTAGAGACTAATGAATAAGGTAGATATTGCAAATGCAGTGCACGCGAAACTCGGCGGCACGAAGGTACAAGCCGAAGAAGTCGTAGACACAGTCATCGACTCAATCGTTTCGACCCTTAAGAAAGGGGGCGAAGTTTCAATTGCTGGTCTCGGGATCTTTTCAACCAAGGTTCGCGCCGCACGTCAGGCGAGAAATCCACGCACCGGCGCAACCATATCTGTTCCCTCCATGCGAGTACCGAAGTTTCGTCCAGCCAAGGGTCTTAAAGAGGCGGTTAAATAATTTCTCCTCTCGCCTCAAACAAAAATCCCGCTTTAAGCGGGATTTTTCGTCATAATAATTTATTCCACCCGATACTCGTCCCTGATCTTCTCTATCTCTTTTTCTTCTTCGGTTTGGTTTTTAGCACGAGCTTCCTGACCGAGGCGATCTAATTCTCCGGCTTCAAGGGTGTGTAACTCAAGCACTCTTTTTTCCAAATAAGTTTTATCGTTGAGTTTTGGATTTTCCAGCACTTCCGACAAAAGAATTTCGAGTATGAAACCGATTTTTGGACCAGGTCCGGAGCTTGTTAGTTTCATAATATCAGCACCATTGATTTGCAATTGTTTGACGGAAATCGGATCACGTAAAACTTCTTCAATCATAGATTTATACTTACGTAAGCGGTACGGAGTCTCTTTTGGTCGGCCGGTGCCGACGCGATCCGAGGTGCGTAGACTAATCAGGTCCCAAATTAGGTCTTTCCCCACGTTTCTTACTATTCGCCGGACGGCACTGGGTGTTATTTTTTCCGTATCAGAAAAAAACATGTGCCAGCGCACAAGCTTAGTGGCCTTATCAACAGTTTCTTTTGGAAATTTCAAATTATCCATAATTTGTCTTGCCATTTTCGCCCCGACAACTTCGTGACCATAGAAGGTCCACTGATTATTTTTCCAGACCCGCGTATGCGGCTTAGCCACATCGTGAAGTAGGGCCGCCAAGCGAACATGGGGCGGAAAATTTTTCTTAGCGGCATGGTTAAGGGTGCGTAAAATATGTTCCCAGACGGTATAGGCGTGGGCTTGGTTTTGCTCCATACCTATTCCCTTCTCAAATTCTGGAGAAATAAATTTAAGCACCCCAAGGCGGGCCGCCATATCTAGAGCCACCGCCGGCTCTTCAGAAAGAATAATTTTGATAAATTCGTCGCGAATACGTTCTCGCGATACGTGTGACAGGAGCTCTCTATTTTTAGCAATGGCGTTTTGTGTTTCAAGCTCAATGGCAAAGTTGAGCTCGCTTGCTAGACGAAGCGCTCGGAACATTCTGAGCGCATCTTCGCCGAAACGCTCTTCGGGCTTGCCTACCGTTCGAATGAGTTTCTTCGTTAGATCTTTCTCTCCACCGAAGGGATCAATCAGTGTTTCAGTTTTAATTTCATACGCCATAGCGTTTATAGTAAAGTCGCGCCTAGCCAAATCTTCTTCAATAGTTTTTCCCCATCTGACACTATCTGGTCGACGAAAATCTGAGTAACCGGACTCGAGCCTAAAGGGAGTTATCTCTATTGTCCTTAGTGTCTCGTCTTGAGTTTCTTCGTTTACTACTCCGACTGTGCCAAACTCGTTTTCATAAAACGTTTTTGGAAAAATCTTTATGATTTCTTCCGGTGTTGCGCTGGTAGCAAGGTCCCAGTCCTTGGGCGTTCGACCAAGTATCAAGTCTCGAACACAACCGCCGACAAGAAAGTTCTCAAATCCGGCACGAGAAAGTTCTTCAGAGACCTCTCTTACTTCGTTCGGGATATTAAACAGATGTTTATCTTTCTTCATTTGAGTTGAATTAGATTGGTGCCCCCAGCAGGAATCGAACCCACATCACCTGTTCCGAAGACAGGCACTTTATCCATTAAGCTATGGGGGCTAAAGTAATGTTACAAGGGATTTTCGAGTGCGACTAGGGAGAATCGAACTCCCATCTCGTCCTTGGCAAGGACGCATTCTACCACTAAACCATAGTCGCAGGTGAGAAAGATAATAACGTATTAGGAGAAAAAAATCGAGATTTTGAAATGACTTTATCGCATGCTAGGATAGACGCTTACGGGCTGTACGAGTACATCAGCCCGATCACTCAGAATAAAAAGTTATGCCAGCATAACTTTTGTCCTTCGTTACGGGCTGTAGTACAGCGGTAGTATACACGCTTCGGGAGTGTGAGACCCGAGTTCGATTCTCGGCAGCCCGATGCCAAGTTTGGAAAAAATCTAGTCGGGCCGTAGTATATCGGTAGTATGCATGCTTTGGGAGCATGAGGGCCGAGTTCGATTCTCGGCGGCCCGAAAGAAAAAATGTACGGGCTGTATGAATACATCAGCCCGAGCGTTCGGAATGAATATCAAAGCTCGCTTTGCTATTATTCCTCACTACGGGCTGTAGTATAACGGTAGTATCTGCCCATGGGGTGGGTAAGGCCCGGGTTCAATTCCCGGCAGCCCGAAAGAAGCGGGATTAGTTTAGTGGCAAAACGACAGTTTTCCAAACTGTAGTTGGGAGTTCGATTCTCCCATCCCGCACTTTTTCCCTCTAAATAACGATATTTTCAAGTATTTCCGCTCGTGCGATTCTATTTTTCTCATCAATTTTGACCGTAATAAGATCAAGCTGCCATTCTGAGTCAATGTTTTTTTCTAAGAGATAACTTTGTATAGCTCGGTGAAGGCGCCTTATTTTCCAGTGGTGCATGTTATCTTCCGGCCTAAATTCACCCCTTCTAGTTTCATCAGAAACTTTTTTGTTTAAAGTTACACGAGAAACACTTTTTACTTCAATAAAGTGAATAATTCCCTGTTTTTCAGCAACAATGTCTATTTCACCCCACTTTCTTAGGTAATTTCTATCTTTTATCTTAAATTCAAGTTTTTCTAAAAATCTACAAGCAATATTTTCTCCTATATCACCTAATTTACGTTTACTGGTTCTTTTATCTTCTTCCATAACTATAAAAGTTTCATATGAAACATATAAGTCAAAAAATCATCAAAATTAAGGACATTTGACCTATTATACATAAAAATATGTCTCTTAATACACATCATCCACACAATTATCCACAATTTCAAGCATTTTTTGAAATTCTGTATTAAGGACAAACAAAAACCACCGCGGGTTTATGCGGTGGCTTGCCACGCCTGTATCGTGGCAGAAGGTAATTCCAGGGCAGTGTGTTGGGTGAACGGACGCATTCAACCCAAAAAATAAAGTTGGCGGTTCGTCATCCTCACGCCGACACCAGAGACCAGAATTATCTTCCGGCAATTGGAACGGCCTTCCAAGAACCAATGCCAGGCTTCAAACCGCAATTAGAGAATAGCAGATGTCCACCAAGCGTCTAATGACATTCTACCCGATAAAGGACAAATATTAAATAAGAAAATGTGGATATCTTTGTCCTTTATTTTATGGCTCTATTTAAGGGTTAATTTTACTGGACAGTGATCAGAACCAAAAATATTGTCTAATATTTCTATTGATTTAATCTTCTCTAACATTTCCGGAGAAGCGAAAAAATAGTCTATTCTCCAACCGACATTTCGTTCCCTAGCAAATGTTTTCATATCCCAGTATGTATAAGCTTCTTTTTTGTCAGGAAAAAAGTGACGAAAAACATCCACCCAGCCATAAGAGACAAGTTTATCCACCCAGGCTCTCTCTATTGGTAGAAAGCCTACGTGAGCTTCATTTTCCTTGGGCCTTGCTAGGTCTATGGGTTTATGAGCCACATTAACATCTCCACAAAACACGATATTTGGTTGTTTCTCGTGTAACTTATTTACAAAATCTAGGAAATAGTCATAGAAATCAAGCTTATATCTAAGACGCTCAGGTGGACCACCTCCATTAGGAAAATACACGTTAATAAGTATAAAATCCTTATATTCAGCCACAATAAGACGCCCCTCCTCATCTAATTTCTTTATTTTCATGTCACGTGAAACGTTTTTTGGCTCTTCTTTAGAATAAATAGCCACCCCGCTATAACCCTTCTTCTGGCTAGGGTAGTGGAAATATGAAAAATAACCCCCAGGTTTGCGCAACTCGTCTGTTAGTTGTTCCGGCAAAGCCTTTGTTTCCTGGAGGCAGAGAATGTCTGGTTTCATGTCAAACACTTTTTGCATATAGCCGTTTCTGTGTGTCGCCCGCAGCCCATTCACATTCCAGGTGATAAGAGTTTTCATTCATTCTCATTCTAGAACAAGTTGTGGGGATAACAAGTTTGCGAATGAAGTATTTTGGCTTAGAATCTAATGTATAAGCTATCTCTTAAATTGACTAAAATTACGAACATAAGTAGAGAGGGAGTTCTTAAATTAGTCTTTACGGTGTTTGTTGCGTTTTTCCTTGTGCCGTCTATAAGTTTCGCCGACTTTGTGTGGAGCTCGATTGGCTCTAACAGTGGTCAGGGATTCGGAGAGTGCGCCAACCCACAGGTAACTTGTATTTTTAGCGGCTCTCCTTACGAGACCGCGAACTGTACTATCAGTGATGAATTATCGGGAACTTCTTATGAGAATTATGTTTGCAACGAAGCAAATCTGGGACAGAATTTGACGGAAAGACAAGGAACGTCTTGCGTTAATCCGCCAAACACCGGCACCTGGAGTGAAGATTATTATGAATGTCAGTGGTCTGGTCCCATCACACTCACCACATCCATAAGTTCCGGACAGGGAACAGTCTCTGCACCAGGAATAAGCTGTCCAGGTGATTGTAGCGAAAACTTTAGTTACGGTACCTGGGTAACAATTGTTGCGACACCAGATTCTGCCAATGGATACAGCTTCGGTTCTTGGGCGGGGGCGTGCCTGGGGCAGACTTCCATTTGTTCTGTACAGATGAACGGAAGCAGGAGTACCAGTGTAAGTTTTAACGCCCCTGCGGCGCCGACAGTATCTCTAAACGCAAGTCCAAACCCGGTTTCTTATAACAGCGCATCAAATCTTTCCTGGTCTTCATCTAATGCCACAAGCTGTACTGCGTCGGGCGCCTGGTCAGGTTCCAAGGCGCTTAGCGGAACACAATCAACAGGCAATTTAATTTCCGATCAAACCTACACTCTTACATGTAACGGCGCGGGCGGCTCGGCATCGCGCTCGGTAACTGTGGGGGTCCTTAGTGGCGGCATGTCCGTTTCCTGCTCCGCCAACCCGACAACAGCTCTCCTCGGGCAAAACATAACTTGGACAGCCACAGTCTCGGGCGGTGTCCCGCCATACACTTATTCTTGGGCAGGTACCGACATACCTACGACACCCGCGCCGTCAACCAATCCTTATACGAGAAGTTACAGCACTATCGGGCAGAAGAACGCTACGGTAACCGTTACGGGAGGAAATTCTGCACAGGCAACTTGTCCGCCGGCCGTGGTGCAAATAAACTTCAATCCAGACTTTGAAGAATTTTAAATATGAAGTATAAGATTATTACACTCTTAATATTTCTCTCATCAGCAAGTTTTGCTTACGCCGGCACTTGGTCGGCGCCGATTAACCACCCGGGGATTCCTCCGCCGAATCAATTCTGCGACCAGCCGCCGCTTTATCCGACAAGTCAGATGCCAACGGGGAGTGCTTGTTCGCCGGACGGGAGCACATATACTTTCGGTTCTATGTCAATGTGTGATTTGGGTGGGGGAGAATTTTCCACGTATCAAAACGCGAACAATGTTCAACAGCAGACATGTAACCCCTCTGGCAATACACCGCCGACCGCTAACGCTGGTATAGACAGAACGATAACTCAGCCGACATCTTCGGCAACCCCAAGTGGCGCTTCGGCGAGTGATCCGGGTGGCTCTGTTGCTTCTACAGTCTGGTCGTTTGTGAGCGGCCCCGGGTCAACGCCGACAATATCAAATAGCACAACCCTGACCCCCACCTTTAACGGCATGGCTACCGCCGGAGTTTACACTTTTCGTCTTCGGGTAACTGACAACCTGGGACTTTTTACCGACGACACCATGACCGTTACGGTTAACGTGGCAACGCCGCAGTGCAACGATGGCATAGATAATGATGGTGACACCAGAATCGATATTGGTGACTGGGGTTGCCACTCAGATAACAACGCAACAAATGCTGCGTCGTACGTTTCCACTGACAATGACGAGTCAAACCCATATTGCAATGTTCCTGGTTGGGGCGCGGAGGAACTTGTCTACGATGGCGATCTTTCGGGTCCTGGAGGTGTAGGTTGGTGTAACAGCACTTCTTACGGCGCCTGTCCATCAAATCTTGGCGGTGGGCCAACATCGGTTAGCGCTAAAGGTAGCGCGGCGGCGTGTTGCAGGGGACAAGATTACTTGGGTTGGATTAGACAATGTACTGGAAGTCCGCCCGCGCCGATTGATGGGGCCTGTGGTTCGGAGGCCGGCAACACTTTACCTGCGGAACCGACCGGCGGGCCATCAGCCTGCGCCTCTGGAACTTTCAACGCATCTACACCAGCAGATACCTCCACAAACTGGAATTGGACGTGTAACGGTATAAATGGGGGTTCTTCTGTACAGTGTACGGCTACAAAATCTTCTGGCGGAGCTCCGCCGGCGTGTCCATACGGAATTCAATCAACGCAGACAACATCAGCCAAGGCCTTTGATGCACCGGACACATATCCAGACAACATGTGGGGTAACTGGTCACCAGTATGTGGAACTAGTTGGGATGCGCCGTTTATGAATGATGCCGCTATTTTTGCTAGAAATGCTGGAGTTCCAGAAAGTCCAGATGTAGATGCTATGGAGGTAGCGTTTGGCTGGTTTCCACAGCCGGGCGCACCAGAGGAGTATGATACAACAACTGGCAATACCACTCGTCTTAGTTGGGTTTTCGACCAATGGCAAGGTAGCCAAGCAGATCTTATTCCGTGCGTCGGTCAAATTACGGTTAACGTCTGCAATGCCCCGCCGAATTACACTTTAACTACAGCAGTTTCTCCTGGTGGTTCGGGCACGGTTAGCGCCACAGGGATAAGTTGCCCAGGTGACTGTACCGAGTCTTACGTTGTGAACACCATGGTAACAGTGGTGGCCACACCAGCAGTCGGGTACGCCTTTAGTAGTTGGTCGGGGGCTTGCGCCGGACAGCCGTCGAGCTGTTCGTTGCAAATGGATGGTAACAAAAATACAACAGCGAACTTTGTCCTGTCTCCAACTTTTGACTACAGCATTTCGAATTCAGGAACTTCTAATGTCACAAAGACTGCCGGTGATGCCTACACAACGAATACGATTACAAGAACGCTTACCTCTGGCACCACGGAAGCCGTGACAATTACGGCGACAGGCATGCCATCAGGTGTTTCTGTAAGCTACGATGGCAACCGCACCTGCTCACCGAACCCGAGCTGCGTATCTACGATAACCTTCACCGTGAACTCTTCCACGGCGGCAGGGACCTATAACATTACTGTGACGAGTGCGGGTGACGGCACACCCGGGCCGAGATCAACAAACTTCAACCTTGTTGTTACGCAACCATCTGGACTCTCTGTCAGCTGTTCTGCCAATCCGACAAGCGCCATGATAGGGGACAACATTACCTGGACAGCAACACCTTCGGGCGGTACTTCGCCCTACACGTATTCTTGGTCTGGCACCGATATTCCGACAAGCCCGGCGCCAACAACGAATCCATACATTAAAAAATATGAGACTATAGGAACGAAGACCGCGACGGTTACGGTAACAGATGCGGGTTCGTTTCAGGCAACCTGTAACCCAGCTGCCGTGACCCAGATCAATTTCGACCCGTCCTTCGAGGAATTTTAATAGACAAATTTAGGATATAATTAAAATATGGAACCGAATCAAATGCCACAGACGCCATCGCAAGGGCCTGACAAGAAAACGCTCATTGCCGTTGTCGTTGTTTTAGTAATACTTGCCGCAGGATACCTCTTGGCTACGAAGTATGACAAAAGAATGGGAATAAAGGATGGTGACAAGGCGAGCGAAACCATTCCACTAGAGGTTAGTGTTACCCACACGGAACGAGTCAACGGCGTCTTACCCCCTCCGCCCGGCTTTCCTTCCGATATCCCGGTTGAAAAAACGGACATTAGAGAGAGCGCCACAACACAATATCCGACCCTTGACGCCAAACAGCTAAGTTTAAATTATCAAACCTCAAAGACGGTTGCCCAGAAATTGACGGAATACAGAGATTATATGAAAAAAGCCGGCTACAGCGTGAGTGAAAGTAGCGCTTCTGCTCCCGTAAAAGCACTCTTTGGCACCAAAGATGATGCCAATCTCACTGTAGTTATCAGCAACGCAGGCAGTGGAAAAACTTTGGTTCAGGTCGCCTATCTTCTTAAGTAGCTTTCTCTCTTTGCGCCCATATCGACGCGCCCCTGGCGTGGTAGAATAAAATTCTAATATGCATATTGATGAGGCGAAACTCGAGGGTTTCATGATCGACTCTGGACTTGTTTCCAGAAAGGATATCGATGCGGCCAAAGTTGAGGCAAAGAAAAAAAATACAAGTATCGGTGAAATTCTTGTAAACCGTGGGGCTCTTACCGAGGATGACCTTCGCCGAATGCAGGCCTATATTCTCGGCATCCCATTTGTGGATTTAAAAAACCAGAAACTTGATTTCTCGGTTCTCTCGCTCGTTCCGGAACCCATAGCAAGAAACCACAACATTGTTGCGTTCAAGAAAGTAAATGACAGTCTTGAGGTTGCGATGTTAGACACCGACGATCTTACCGCAATTGACTTTGTTAAGAAAAAGGTTGGCTTAAGAGTTCTGCCCCGCTTGACTGACGCCGAAAGTATGAAGTGGGCACTGCTTTCATATCAAAAAACTCTTAAGGCCGAGTTCGGAGATATCATCCAGAAAGAAGCAAGCTCTCTTAAAACGGTTAGTGAGGGCGATGAAGGGGATATAGCCGAAGGGGATCTTAAGAAACTGGCTACCGATATACCGGTTGTTCGTATTGTGGACACCCTTCTCAAACATGCAATTATCCAAGACGCCTCCGATATACACATAGAGCCAGAGGAGGACAAAGTTCTTGTTCGCTACAGAGTAGACGGTATTTTGCGCGACGCCATGATTCTGCCGAAAAATACTGCTTCCGGCATAACGGCGCGCATTAAGGTTCTCGCCAACCTTAAACTTGATGAGAAGCGTCTGCCGCAAGACGGGCGATTTAAGATTGATGTAGGCGGAGAGAAGGTTTCTTTTCGAGTCTCGACTCTGCCGGTCTACTACGGGGAAAAAACTGTGATGCGACTTCTGCGCGAGAGTGTTTCCGGCTTTACTCTTGAGAGTTTGGGTTTTCACAACAAGGGCCTGGAAGATTTACACCACTCGCTCAAAGCAACGACCGGCATGATCCTTGCCACCGGCCCGACGGGTTCCGGCAAAACCACCACCCTCTACACCATGCTTGATATCGTCAATACCCCAGACGTTAATATTTCTACGATAGAAGATCCGGTTGAATATCAGATGACGAGAATTAATCAGACCCAAGTCCGTCCAGAAATTGGCCTCACTTTTGCCAACGGCCTTAGAACTCTCGTGCGCCAGGACCCAGACATTATTATGGTCGGAGAAATTCGTGACAACGAGACGGCCGCCCTCGCCATCAACGCCTCTCTAACCGGACACCTCGTTCTCTCAACTCTCCACACGAATTCCGCCGCTGGTGCGATACCGCGCCTTCTTGATATGAAAGTTGAACCATTCCTTTTAGTTTCTACGCTCAACGTGGTCATTGCCCAACGCCTGATTCGTCGTCTTGCCGCGTCAAAGACCAAGTATTTTTTAAACAAAGATGAACTTGACTCACTCTCTAAAATTGTCTCTCTTGACCGCATGCTCGGATTTCTAAGGGAAGGTAAGATTATTGATAAAAAGGATGGATTCGAAAAGGTGCCCTTCTGGAAACCGAATCCCGGCAAAGATTCCGAGGATGGCTACTCAAGCCGTATTGGAATTCATGAAGTCTTACCTGTTACCGCGACTATTAAAAACCTGATTATGAAAGGGGCGACTGATCAAGAAATCGAAGAGCAGGCCAAGTCCGAAGGTATGATGACTATGGTTGAAGACGGTATTTTTAAGGCAGCGCAGGGTATTACTACTATAGAAGAAGTTCTAAGGGTCGTTTCAGAATAAAAAATAGTCACATGGCTCTCTATAAATACAAAGCAAAAGATAAGGAAGGAAAAATCTACGAGCGTGCGGCTGACGTTAAAAATCGTGCTGAAATCTACAATATTATTCGCGAGGAAGGGGGCACCCTTGTTTCTATAGAGGAGGCAAAAAGTATTTTTTCCAAAGGGCTTATCTGGAATTTTTTTAGCGGTATAAAAACTCACCAGAAAATAATTTTTGCAAAAAACTTAGGTTTAATGATGGACGCTGGATTGCCTGTTACTCGGGCACTTTCTGTTATGGCGAAGCAAGCTAAGGGCAAAGCCATGAAAAAACTTCTCTCTGATCTAGAAGAAGACATAAGTCATGGTCAAACTCTTTCGGAATCTCTGCACAAGCATCCACGAATTTTTTCACCCCTTTTCGTATCTATGGTTAAGGCGGGCGAAGAATCCGGCAATGTCTCTGGCGCTCTGGCTATTGTTGCGAATCAAATGGAGAAGACATATCTATTGGCGAAAAAAGTGCGAGGCGCCATGATTTATCCGGCCGTTATCATTGTCGTGATGATTGCACTTGCGATACTGCTTCTCATATATATGGTTCCCACTCTTACGGCAACCTTTGAAGGTCTGGGAGTCGAACTTCCGCTACCGACAAGAATCCTCATTGCCTCAAGTAACTTTATGGTCGATAACACGTTTCTCGTTCTTTCTGTTCTCGCGCTCTTTGTAGGCTTATCTATAATGTTTTTCAGAAGCAAACTCGGCAGGAGCATTACGGACGTCGTATTCCTTCGCCTACCGGCAATTGGCGAGATGGTTAGAGAGTTTGAATCTGCGAGAAGCGCCCGCACCCTTTCATCCCTTCTTGGTGCCGGGGTGGAGATTATCGTTGCTCTCGACGTTACCATAGATGTCTTGCAAAACCATCTTTACAAGGAAGCGCTCGGCAGCGCTCGTAGTGCGGTGGAAAAAGGTGAGCCGATGTCGGAAGTTTTTATCAAGCACGAACACCTTTACCCGCGCTTTGTCGGAGAGATGGTGGCAGTAGGTGAGGAGACGGGCAAAATTTCAGAGATGTTGAAAGGAGTTGCCGATTACTACGAAGAAGAGGTAGACCAAAAGACCAAAAATCTTTCAACAATTATTGAGCCAGTACTCATGATTATTATCGGTATCGGGGTTGGAGTTTTCGCTATCTCGATGCTCGCCCCAACGTATTCTTTGGTCGATTATATTTAATTTTAATGAATTCAAAATCTATTAGTCGAGGTTTTACATTGTTAGAACTTCTGCTCGTTATAGTTATTGTTACTGTAGTGGCTGCTCTCGGTGTGTTTTCCTTTACAAAACTTAATTCTTCTCAGGCATTGGAAAAAAGTGCCGACCTGGTAGTTTCTACTCTTAATGAGGCCAGAGCACTTACTCTCTCTTCAAAAGGAGATACGCAGTACGGCGTTTACATTGAGCCTTCGCAGATAGTTTTATTTTCTGGTAATTCATACTCCTCCTCAGATCCGGCCAACAGAGTAAACACCCTACATTCACTAGTGGGTATTCAAAATATTAATCTTTCTGGCGGTGGTACAAGCGTAATTTTTGAACGTCTAACGGGTGGCACTAATCAAGCGGGCACGCTGGAGATTTTCTTAAGATCTTCTCCGGGGACGTATCGCACCATTACCATTACGGGAACAGGGATAGTAGAATTAGACTAATAGCTCTATGAAAAACTTTCCGAACCATTCTACGCGCGGATTGACTCTGGTGGAGGTGCTTGTTGCCGCTTCTATAATTTTGGTTTTTCTTCTGGCGCTTTTCGGCGCCCACAATCTCTATTTGAAGGCCGCATTTTCTAGCGGCGAGGTTATTAAGGCAACCACCTTAGCAGAAGAGAGCTTAGAGGTAGTTAGATTTTTAAGAAACGGCTCTTGGGATAGAAACATTGCACCCCTTTCTCTCGACACCGATTATTTTTTAACTTTTAACTCTGGCATTTGGGCAACAAGTACCACTAATGCTTTTTTAGATAATCTCTTTGAAAGAAAAATTAGATTATCGGCCGTTTATCGTGACGTCAATGGAGATATTGTTTCCTCAGGAGGAACCCTGGATCCTGATACCAGACTAGTAGTCTCAACTGTTTCATGGCAGCTAAGAAATACGACGACCACTCGATCCGTATCCACGTACTTAACAGACCTGTATGAAAACTAAAATATTGAAAAACAAACGCGGGTTCACTTTAATCGAGATGCTGATTTACATATTCATTTTAATATTAATGCTTGGGGTTATTATGAACATAACCATTTCGGTAATTAATTCCGGAAAAATTGTAAAAGCTCTACGAAATATTGAAAACTCAACTCTGACGAGTTTCGAGCGTATTTCAAGGGAGTTACGCCAAGCCGAAAGTGTGAATCTCTCTTCGAGCGTCTTGAGTGTTCATCCTGGCCATCTTGTACTTGTGGGCACTGACGACTTTGGTGCACCACGCACCGTCGAATTTCGTCTATCTGGCAATGTTTTAATGCTTAGAGAAAATGGTATTGATGTGGGCGCCTTAACCGAGCCTAACACAAGGGTAACTGAACTTATTTTTCGACGCTTCGTTAACTCCAATTCGGAGGGAATCAGAACAGAAATCACGCTTGAGAGTGGTACCAGTACTAGTTATCGTTCAAGCAAATTTTATTACTCCGCTATCATAAGATAAGCATGAAAAATCAAAATTCTATTTCATATAATCGGGGACAGGCGATGATGGTTGCCACCATACTTTTTCTTGTAGTTTCACTCACCATTATTTTTGGCATTAGTGCACCAATTTTGAAACAGCAAAAAATAACTTCGCAACACGTACTTTCTCGTCAAAGTTATTTTCTAGCAGAAGCCGGGCTCGAAGATGTTCTCTTTAGACTTAGAACAGGAAAACCCGTCGGTGCAAACGAGACTATCAGCCTTAACGGATCTAGCGTGACCATCGTCACGACTGATGTTTTTGACGGCAAAGAAGTGGTGGCCACAGGTAATGCTGGCGAGGCCGTGCGCAAGGTTAGGGCAGGGGTCACAATGGGTGTTGGAGCAGTGTTCGGCTACGGTGTGCAAGTTGGAGCTGGCGGGCTTACTATGGGCAATAACTCCGTCATTAACGGCAGCGTCTATTCAAATGGCAATATAACCGGTAGTGGCAATATTACGGGCACTGCTTTTGCCGCCAATTCTTCCGCTCTTAGTGCTGACCAAACAAATGATTCCGGAACTCCGGCGTATGATATAACTTTTGGCAACGCAAATGGTACCCAGGATTTTGCTCAAAGTTTTCAAGTTAGCGCAACTGGTGTTGTTAATAAAGTTGACCTATACATAAAAAAGGTTAGCACCCCCGGTAATTTAACTGTAAGAATTGTTTCAAACTCCGGATCAAATCCAAGCTCAACCACTCTAGCATCAGGCACACTTTCTGCTTCACTAGTTTCTACTAACTACGGCTGGGTCAGTGTGCCCCTATCTTCAAATCCGGAATTAACCGTTGGCACTACCTACTGGATAGTCATTGATGGGGTCACCAACTCTTCTCGCTATTACATTATTGGGGCAAATGATAATGGATATGGAAACGGTACAGGTAAAATTGGACAACATTCTGGCACTTGGAATAACACGACCCCTTCCGGACTTGATGGTTTTTTTAAACTATATATGGGTGGTCTGACCGGACTTATTAGTGGTATTAACATTGGCTCTGGTGGTGTCGGCAATGCTTATGCGCACACGGTAAATAATTCTAATATTGCTGGCACCAATTATTGCCAAACCGGAACCGGCAATAATAAACCATGCAACACATCTCTACCCGACCCCACGCAGGTAGCCATGCCTATTTCCGAGCAGAATATTTTAGATTGGAAAGCAGATGCAGAAGCTGGTGGCACTATTTCCGGAAATTATACTTTGAACGACAATACTGGCACCTTGGGACCAAAGAAAATCACCGGCAATCTAACAGTTCAGAATAATGCAGACCTTACATTAACAGGAACAGTTTGGGTAATGGGAAATGTATTGATTGATAACAATGCGACAGTCAGACTTGATTCAAGTTACGGCACGTCTGATGGAGTCATGGTTGCTGACGGCACAATTACAATCCAGAACAATGCCACTTTTGCTGGCTCGGGCTCTCCCGGGAGCTACCTCATGACACTCTCCACCTCTAATTCAACGAGCGCTATTACGCTTAACAACAACGGCGGTTCAGTAATCCTCTATGCCGCCAACGGCACTGTTAATTTAAGCAATAATGGAAGTGCCAAGTCTTTAAATGGAAAGTTTATAAACCTGAACAATAATGCCGTGGTGATTTATGATAGTGGGCTTGCAAATTCAAACTTCGTCAACGGTCCATCCGGGGGTTGGGATATCTCAAGTTGGCAAGAGACCGAATAAATAGTTCTGGCGCTCTTGTTATATAATAGGACAAATGCCGAAACCATTATTGGTAGCAAATTGGAAGAATTATCCGAACTCCATCGACGAAGCCAGACTACTCCTAGCTAAACTAGCAAGGGCTAAAAGATATTTGAAAAAAACTGCATTTTTCATCGCACCACCATTACCGTACCTTGAAGCGGTGGCCGACAGGGCAAAAAGCTTTTCTCAACTTGCCTGCCAGGATGTGATGGAAGCGCCTAGCGGCACATACACAGGTGTTGTTACCATGGACATGCTTAAAAGCCTAGGCACGAGACTTGTAATTCTTGGTCATAGCGAGCGGAGAGCTTTGGGAGAAACCAATGAGCAGATTTCTCGCAAGGTGAAAAATGTTCTTCGCGCCGGCTTGGCCCCGATCGTTTGTGTCGGCGAACCATCTCGGGACCACGAGGGGAGACACTTCGAATTCTTAAGGGAGCAGATAAAGGCATCTTTATTCGGCTTAACCAACAAGACTGATGCCTCAAAAATAATTGTCGCCTATGAACCTGTTTGGGCTGTGGGTAGCAAGGCGCTTGGTGCAATAGAGCCGAGCGATTTAGCCGAATCGGTTCTTTTCATAAAGAAAGTTTTAAACGATATTTTCGGACGTAAAATTGCCGATAAAATTTCCATTCTCTACGGCGGCTCTGTTGACGCCTCAAACGCTAAAAAACTTTTCACCAAGACGGGTATCAGGGGTTATCTTGTCGGGAGAGCATCACTCAATGCTAAGGTTTTCGAGAGTATTGTTAGGGAGTTACTTTCATGATGAAAACAATTAATGAAGCAAAAGATTTGAAAGACAAACGTGTTCTGGTGCGGGTGGACTGGAGCGTACCTGTGGCGGGTGAAGAGGTGGTAAGTGATTATCAGATTCTAAAAACTCTTCCGACCATAGAATATCTTAAAAATTCTGGGGCCAAAATAATTATCGCAAGCCACATGGAGCGCGATGCAGATTCACTTAAACCGATTTACAATTATGTAAAAAAGTTTTTACCCGAACTTACTTTTGTTAAGAAAAGCAACCTAATGCTTTTAGAAAATCTCCGCCACCATGCAGGTGAGAAGGACAATTCTCCAGAATTCGCCAAAAAACTCGCGAAAATGGCCGATATTTTCGTCAATGAAGCTTTTCCGGTATCGCACAGGCAGCATGCTTCAGTCGTTGGGGTACCAAAGCTTCTGCCTAGTTATGCCGGACTACAACTTGCACGCGAAATTGAGGTGTTATCCAAAGCCTTTTACCCAAAGCATCCCTTTCTCTTTATTCTAGGTGGAGCAAAGTTTGACACCAAGCTCCCGCTACTTAAAAAATTTATTCACGTTGCCGACAAAATCTTTGTTGGCGGCGCTCTGGCTCACAACTTTTTCAAAGAAATGGGGCGCGACATAGGGGACTCTCTTGTCAGTAGTGGCGACTATGACCTCAGAGAGCTTCTCCAGACTGATAAAATTTCTTTACCCGAAGACACTATTACTGAGGGCACAAAGATTATGGATGCCGGACCGATTACTCTAGAGAATCTTCGCCGTAAAATTATGAATGCGCAATTAATTCTTTGGAACGGTCCCCTGGGCGCCTACGAGAGGGGATATCGGACGGCGACCCTTGAATTAGCCAAGATGATTGCCGAATCCGGCCGTGAGTCGATTATCGGCGGGGGCGACACTTTAGCTGCCGTAACGGAGCTCAATATTTTTGATAAATTTACTTTTGTCTCTACTGGCGGTGGAGCTATGCTTGATTTTCTTTCTTCTGGTACCCTACCCGGAATTGAGGCACTTAAAGAGAGCGTATAATTTTTTCCGCGTTCGTTTTAAAATCGTTTTTGTCGCCTTCGACTCCCGAGTTGGGGAAAACCCAGATATGAGCATGCTCCACCTCATCGCCGACAATTCTTGAAAGTATAAAATCAGTGTTAAATGCTTTCTGTAATGCCTTGGCGATTTTTCGTGCCACCTCGAAATATTCACCCGCATTCGGCACATCCCAGACCCAGCGATAGTGCTTTTTCGGGATTACTTGAGTGTGTCCGGGAGACTGAGGATTAATATCCAGGAAAGCTAAAAAGTTTTCGTCTTCGTAAACCTGGTGTGAAGGTATTTGGCCCGAAACGATTTTACAGAATACGCATTTTTCGTTTTTCATATTAATAACTTCTGGAGTTAATTAATCTGCCGAACCTGTCATATAGTTCTATTGTTTCGTATTCATTTGCCCACATTTCCCAACCCCTACCCAGAAAAACCCTCCATGTCTTACCGTAGAAATCTTCATCATTCACGTGTGAAGCAATACAGCCCGCGTAGCTGAAACGCTCTTTGATAAAGGCGACACAAGCGCCTGAAAGCGGCTTACCATTTACACAATTACGACAAACGGAACCATCGGCCTCCCTGGTGTTAAACTCCGGTGTCTGACAGCTCGGCAGACGCTCTATGAATTTCCGACATTCTACATCAAGATATTCGAGCCCCCGCTCTTGAGACGGGCGCGGGCAGCTCCTACTTAGGGCGGGGGTAAATTTGTATTCATCCGTATTTTCAAGGTAGCCACTACAAATATTTTCTTTAAAACTTACAATTTTGTAAGGAGCTTCGACAGTAATAGCACCCGTTGTAATTATTGCTCTCTCGCCACGCTCAAGAATAATATCAAGCATTAAATTGTTGTTGCTTGGTGAGAGGAACGGGGTGCCGCGTCCGATGTAGGCAATATCGGGGGCAAAGTAGCGCAACTGGCCACCGATGTTGTATGGACGCTTGTCCTTGGCGTTTTTCAGATACCAGCCCGTAATATTTATCGGATCTCGTCCGCGGTTATTTATTATTATGTATTCTTCAAATGACTGATAAGATCTTGCCGCGTTACCAGTACTTATAGACACCTCAACCTCGCTTGACACCTCTCTCGAGACAACATTCTCTTTTCTTTCTGATACAGAGGTCTTTTCTCGCGATTGCGTGCTCGTTCTGCCTAGAGAAGTAATAATTAAAGCAATAATTACCACGACTAGTATCACCACGCCCTCGGTCGTGCTGCTTTTTTTCATAGAACCATATTAATACAGCCGCAGGCTTAATCAAAATACATTATTTCTCGCGTGCTAAAATATGTTCAATGAAATACTTCCCAGAATTATTTGAGGCCATGCTTCAGGAGCGGGGTCTTTCGGATGGTGAACGCGACAACTTTCTTAATCCAGATTATGAGAAGCTCCACGACCCGCTTCTTTTACCCGATATGGCACGAGCCAGAGACAGGCTAATCGGGGCCCTGAAAAATAATGAACATATCACGATTTTTTCCGACTATGATGCGGACGGTATTCCAGGCGCTGTGGTACTCTCAGATTTTTTTCGTAGGATTAATTATGACAACATTTCTTTTTACATCCCGCACAGGCACAACGAAGGATTCGGACTCAGTCTTGATGTCATTGAAGAATGTCTAAGGCGTGGGACAAGTCTTCTTATCACCATAGATTGCGGCGTTGTTGATTTCGACGAGGTACTTCACGCTCAAAATAACGGCATAGACGTCATCATCACCGATCACCACAAAACGAAAGACAAACTGCCAAAGGCCTACGCTGTTATAAACCCAAATAGGGAAGACTCTAAGTACGAATTCAAAGAGCTTTGCGGTTCTGCCGTTGTTTTCAAACTCGTGCAGGCGGTGATGAATACCAACACCCTTGGAGTAAAGCCCGGACTAGAGAAGTGGTCTCTGGATATGGTGGCTATCGCCACTCTTTCTGATATGGTTCCGCTTCTTGGAGAAAACAGGATTCTGTCTCGCTTTGGACTTGAAGTCTTGCGCAAATCGCCGAGACCGGGACTCGCCGCCCTTTTTAAGAGAGCGCGTCTTGATCAGAAAAATCTTACCGAAGACGATGTGGTCTTTATGATTACACCAAGAATAAACGCCGCCTCACGTATGGGTGTTTCTGAAGATGCCCTGAAGCTTTTACGCACGAACGATCCGATAGAGGCCGACAGGCTTTCACTCCACCTGGAGAAAATAAATAACCAGCGCAAAGGTGTTGTAGCAAGTATTATCAAAGATGCCAAATCGCATCTCGACAAAAGAGAAAAGATTTCAGAAGTAATAGTTATAGGCAATCCCGAGTGGCGCCCCGGTCTTTTGGGTCTTGTTGCAAATTCTTTGGTAGAAGAATACGCCAGACCCGCCTTCGTCTGGGGTCGGGATGGGAACGGCTTACTCAAGGGATCTTGTCGTGCACCGGAAAATTTTGATCTAGTCAAACTTATGAATTTTACCGCGGACTATTTTACCGAATTTGGCGGACACGCCGGTGCTGGCGGATTTTCCACCAGCTTTGAAAACCTTTTGGTTCTTGAAGAAAAACTTTCTCTGGAGGCTGCAGAGGCGAAAGTTTCTGTTGAGAACGTGACCTCGGCGATAAGTTTACCGATAAGCCTCTCCGATATAGGAGAAAATTTGTGGCAGACCGTTTCTCTCTTTGCTCCATTCGGTGTTGGGAATAGGAAGCCGATTTTTAAGATTCCTAATGCCGAAATTAAATCAATAAAAACATTCGGCAAAGAGGGGAACCACTTGGAGGTACTCTTTAATGGCGGAAGTCGGGAAGTTAAGGCGATTTCTTTCTTTTCCAGTCCTGAAAATTTCGGAACCCCGCTTCTTCCCGGGATAAGAGTTAATGTTTTGGCCAATCTGGAAAAGTCTTATTTTGGCAGTCGTCCAGAACTTAGGCTAAGAATTCTCGATATTATAAAAATATGACGGAAATTTATACCGACGGCGCTTCTCGCGGCAATCCAGGACCTGGGGGCTGGGGGGTAGTCGTTCTCTCTGAGAGAGAAGTAAGAGAGCTTGGCGGTGGAGAGCCCCGCACGACCAACAATAAAATGGAGTTAACCGCCGCAATTCGGGCTTTAGAAGCCTGTTCCGATAAAAAGCTGACCATTTACACCGATTCAGAGTATGTTGCTAAAGGTATGACCGAGTGGATATTCAATTGGCAGAAAAAAGGTTGGAAAACAGCAAACAAAAAACCAGTTTTAAACCAAGATTTATGGCAAAAGCTCTCTTCTCTTGCCGAAGACAGAGAAATTTCTTGGAAATATGTGCCGGCGCATAGCGGTATTCGCCTTAACGAACGAGCCGACGAAATTGCCACCGGCTTTGCCGACGCAGTTTCGGGTGCCGAGAAGCCAAAGCTTTTCCATGGACCGAAAAACGCGTACCGATAGTATCTTTGCAATAATTTTTGGATTTATTATTGGAGTTTTTGCTGCTTCATTTTATCAATCCAACATTTTCCTTGTTCTTTTTATCATCTTTTTGGGCTGTGCTGTTTTGTTAACCGATAAACTAAGAAGCAGGCTTATTAGTAGAGAAAGCTTACTTATATCTCTTGTACTAATTGCTTCTGGGTTAGGCATTTTCCGCTATGAGATCAAAGATTATTACGTTCCACTAAAGCCGTCTGAGACAGGCATTGTCATTAGTGAGCCGGAACAAAGGGAAAATACCACGCGTTTTGTTTTCAAGGCCGACAATGGAGAAAAAGTTTTGGTTAACACAGATTTATACAGCCATGTTCTATATGGTGACAGGGTGAAGGTCTCTGGAAAACCAGTCATTCCAGGATTAATAGAGAACGATGATGGGCTAAGGGTGTTTGATTACGGAAAATATCTTGCCAAAGATGATATTTACCTCGTTTTAAATTTCGTCGAGGTCGAAATCGTCTCGCGGCAACATGGAAATCCGCTCAAAAACTTTTTATTTAAAATTAAAAATAGTTTCACAGCTAAAATAAAAGAAATACTTGCCGAACCATATGCCAGCTTACTTTCCGGGCTTATTGTTTCTGGTAAGGGCGCCATGCCGCGCGATATTTTGGAAGAATTTCGCCGTGCAGGAATTATTCATATTGTCGTACTTTCTGGCTACAACATAACTATTATCGCCGAATTCATCAGAAGATTTTTCCAGAGTGTTTTTCTCGCGACCAGAGCCAGGTTCGCCTTACCACTCAGTATCGCCGCCTCAGTTTTCGCCATTTTAGGCTTTGTGCTTATGACTGGTGCCGAAGCAACGGTAGTACGTGCCTCTATCATGGTGCTGGTAGTTATAGTTGCGAAAATGTTGGGCAAAATCCACTCCGCACCCAGAGCACTTCTTATCGCCGGTTTCCTAATGGTTATTCATAATCCAAAGATTCTTGTTTTCGATCCCTCTTTTCAACTATCTTTTCTTGCCACCCTTGGTCTTGTTTACGCAGCACCGCTCTTTGAGAGAATTTTTAAACAGGTACCAGAAAAATTTGGATTTAGAATTATCCTCTCCACAACACTAGCGACACAACTCTTTGTTCTACCTTTTATTATTTACTCAATAGGTGATTTTTCTCTGGTATCTCTTTTGTCCAACCTTTTAGTTCTTGCGGTGATTCCTCTTACAATGCTTCTAGGTTTCCTTGCCACTCTACTTGCCTACTTAGGCACTATTTTTGCACTACCTCTTGCCTATCTAGCACACATTCTCCTTGCCTGGATTCTTTTCGTGGCATCAACTTTAGGCAACCTATCGCTTGCGTCAATATCGGTCCCCCCAATCTCCCCCGTGGCTTTGGCTTTGTTTTATCTGATACTCGCTCTTATTTTCTGGCGGCTAAAAAATTATTCTCAACATTCTCCCAATTAAGATTCGCGAAAAATGCTTCAACATATTTTTTCTTCTCCGACGGTGTGTAGTCTATAAAATATGCGTGTTCCCACATATCAAGAACAAGAACAGGGGAGAGGCCAACGAGCTGCCCAAGATGGTGCTCATCTACCCAAGCGTTAATTAACCTCTTTGTTTCTTTGTCGTAATAGAGAATTGCCCAACCGATACCGCGCGTAAGAGCAATTGCTTTAAATCTGTTGAGCCACATATTAAAATCGCCCCACTCACTCTCAATCGCCTTTTTAAGTTCACTTTTTTCATCGAGTGTTGTTGTCCCACCTTCAAAATGCGCAAAATAGTATTCATGGTTTCTCATTCCATCAAATTCAAAACCAAAGCGGCGCTGGAGCTCTCCCAAGGCATAGGCATTTGCCTCGCTCTCTTTTGCGTATTCCTCAATTTTTGCCAAGATGGTATTGGTGTTTTTGACGTAACCCGAGTAGAGTTTCAGGTGTTCTTCAATAGCTTTTTCGCTGAGGCCGTTTAATTTTGGAATGCTGAATTTTTTTTCTTCGAATAGTTTCATATTAGAGACATTATACTATAAGCATGGATATTGTTAGAAAATACTGGTCAGAACTTATCGTAGCAGGGCTAATTCTCGCGAATATCCTCGTCTTTCTTTCCCTTCATGAAAGGAGTCCCAATCAAATTCTCTCCGTATATTTTTTGGATGTTGGACAGGGGGATGCGATTTTTATTGAATCACCATCGCGCCAGAGAATTTTAATTGACGGCGGTCGAAACAGGAAAGTTTTAACCGAGCTTGGCAAAATTTTGCCGTTTGCTGATAGAAGAATTGATTTTGTCATAGCGACGCATCCGGACGGTGACCACATTGGAGGGTTGCCGGAGGTTGTAAGCCGCTATAAAGTTGGCACCTATTTGGAGCCCGGGGTTTTATCGGAAAGCTCTGTAAATACAGAATTGCACGATCGTCTCGAAATAAAAAATATTCCAATAATTTTAGCGCGAAGAGGTATGGTGATTGTTCTTGGTGATGACGTGCGACTAGAAATTCTTTTCCCCGCGGTCGACGTTTCAAATTGGGAAAGTAACAGGGCCTCTATCGTGTCTAGACTTGTATATGGTGACCACGAATTTCTGTTGACAGGAGACTCCCCCTCTCAGATAGAGCACGTCTTAACCATCCTTGATAAGGAAAAAATTGATGTAGAAGTTTTAAAGGTGGGGCACCACGGTTCGCGCACCTCCACTTCGCTCGAGTTTGTCCAGGCAACAACCCCCGAATATGCGGTAATATCCGCCGGACGCGACAATACTTACGGCCATCCCCATCAAGAAGTTTTGGTCAATTTAGAAAAAGTCCAGGCGAAAATTTTAAGCACCACCAACCTTGGCAGAATAAAGTTTGAAACGGACGGAAAAGTACTCAGGGTTAAATAACCCCCGCTTTTTTGAGCACCGAATGAGCACCGCGTTTGTTTATGGTCTTTATAGCGCGAGTGGAGAGGACGAGGGTGATAGTTTTCTTGAGTTCGGGCACGTAAATGCGCTTTTTCTGGAAATTCGGGTACTTTCTCGTAAAGCCTGTCGGATTAAATTGGGTAGCACGAGTCCTGTTGGAGTAGCCCCCACCGATTTTCGAACCCTTTTTGCTGACTGGACAAACTTTCGCCATATGGGGCTAAAGACTAGCATGTTATAATGCCGAAATGCAAGTTGATTTCCTCTTTCAAATCGTGATTCTTATCATGTCTGTCGTGATTCACGAAGTTACTCACGGCTATGTAGCCTCTATTTTAGGCGACCAGACCGCGCGCTACCAGGGCCGCTTAACACTTAACCCGATAAAGCATCTTGATTTCTTCGGCTCGTTTCTCGTGCCGCTACTTCTTAAGCTTTCTGGGGTAGGCATCATTCTCGGTTGGGCAAAGCCTGTGCCTTATAACCCGTACAATCTCCGCCCCGGTCGGTGGTCCGAGGCGCTCGTCGCGTTTGCCGGCCCTGGAGCCAATATCGTTCTCGCTCTTGTCTTTGGACTTTTTCTTCGTTTCACTATTTCGACTGGAGCAAGCTGGTTTAACGAAGACTTTTTATTTATCACCAGTCTAGTTGTTTTTATCAACATCTTGCTTGCTATTTTCAACTTAATTCCGATTCCGCCCCTTGACGGCTCCAAAATCCTTTTCGCTATTTTCCCTGAAAAATTTTTAGAGCTGAGAAATTTCTTTGAGCGCTACGGCCTGGTGCTCGTACTCCTATTTGTTTTCTTTCTTTGGAAGTTCGTTTATCCCCTGGTCGGGGCGATTTTCAGCCTGATTACCGGTGTTTCATTCTAGGAGCCTGCCTGCGCAGGCAGGTTGCATTTTAGCTCTGTTTCGGTTAGAGTGAGCTTTCCCCTGAGGGGTCTTTTTTAAATGTCGACTATAAATCAGCTTGTCAGACGAAAGAAGAGAAAAAGAATTAGCCGCAAGACTAAAGCGGTTGCTTTGACGCGCGGATTTAATACCATAAAAAATAGACCCATTCTATTCAATTCTCCGTTTAAGCGCGGTGTCGCGACAAAAGTTACGACAAAGACTCCCAAGAAACCAAACTCCGCTATCAGAAAAATCGCCCGCGTTAGGCTAACCAACGGTATGGAAGTGACAGCCTATATTCCTGGTATCGGCCACACTCTTCAAGAGCACTCGGTCGTCCTTCTTCGCGGCGGTCGTGTCAAGGATGTCGGCCTTCGCTATACCATTGTGCGTGGCGTACTTGATGCCACAGGAGTTGAGAGTAGACGACAAGCTAGAAGCCAGTATGGCGCCAAGAAGCCAAAGGCATAAACACTAATGCGCAGGAAACTAAAAGCCAAGCCGAAAATAAATCCAGACTTTGTCTACGATTCGGAAAAAATAACGAAATTCATAAACTATTGCATGGAACGCGGTAAGAAAAATACCGCAAGAAAGGTCGTCTACGATTCCTTCGAGCTTATTAAAGAAAAGACAAAAAACCAAAACCCTCTTGAAATTTTCGAACTGGCTCTTAAAAATACTGGTCCAACCATGGAGGTTCGTTCACGCCGTGTCGGGGGCGCCAACTATCAAATCCCGCGCGAAGTTCGCCCCGAACGTCGTCAGTTCCTCTCTATGAAGTGGATAATTGATGCCGCAAGAACCAAGAAGGGCAAGCCCATGGCGGAAAAACTTGCCGAAGAAATTATTGCCGCCTCTAACAACGAAGGAGAAGCAATTCGTAAACGCGAAAATATGCACAAAATGGCCGAAGCCAACAAGGCTTTCGCCCACTTCGCCTGGTAAATTTTATGGAACGCGACTACCCCCTAGAGAGAGTCAGAAACTTCGGTATCATCGCCCACATTGATGCGGGTAAGACCACAACCTCCGAGCGAGTGCTCTATTACACAGGCGCCCAGCATAAGATCGGAGAAGTGCACGAGGGAGAGACCACAACCGACTGGATGGAGCAGGAGCGCGAGCGCGGTATTACTATCACCGCCGCCGCTGTTACCTGTTTCTGGGGTCCGACTTATCTAAACGAGACCGAGCGCCAGAAAAAGGAAAACAAATTTCGTTTCAATATTATTGACACTCCGGGCCACATCGACTTTACCGTCGAAGTAAAGCGATCTTTAAGAGTTCTCGACGGTGCCGTCGTCGTCTTCGACGGTGTTGCGGGGGTTGAACCACAGTCTGAGACCAACTGGCGCTATGCCGAGGAGGCGCAGGTGCCAAGAATCTGCTTCGTCAATAAACTTGATCGCACAGGCGCCTCTTTCGAGCGCTCATATAAATCGATTCTTGACCGACTTTCCAAAAAAGCGGTAAGAATGCAGATTCCCATAGGCGAAGAATCAGGCCACGAGGGCGTCGTCGAGCTTCTGAGGATGAAGGCCTACTACTTTGAGGGCAACATGGGTAACGTCGTTGTGGAGAAAGAGATTCCGGAAGCTATGCGAGCAGAGGCGGAGAAATATCACCACGAATTGGTGGAAAAAATTGCCGAGAATGACGACGAACTTATTAATGATTACCTTGAGGGCAAAACTATTCCGCCGGAGAAACTTAAAACCTCTTTGAGAAAATCGGTTATTGCCAACAAAATTTTCCCGGTCTTTGCCGGTTCCGCGCTTAAGAATAAGGGAGTTCAGCTAGTTCTCGATGCCGTGGTTGATCTTCTGCCATCACCCTTGGATATCCCCGCGATTAAAGGTATTGACCCGCGCTCTGGTGAAGAAATCGAACGACACGCCTCCGATACAGAACCGTTTTCCGCCCTCGCTTTCAAGCTTCAATCAGACCCGTTCGTGGGCCAGCTCACATTCTTTAGGGTCTACTCTGGCACAGTTGAATCCGGTACCTATCTATATAATTCCACTACTGGCAAAAAAGAACGCCTAGGTCGTATCGTAAGACTCCAGGCCAATGAACGCGAGGAGGTTAAAAAAGTTTTCGCCGGAGAAATCGCTGCTGCCGTCGGTCTCAAAGACGCTAAGACCTCACACACTTTTTGTGACGAAGCTAACCCCATAATTCTTGATCAGATCACTTTCCCGGAACCGGTTATTTCTCTCCGAATCGAGCCGAAAACTAAGGCCGACCAGGAGAAAATGGGCATGGCTCTTAAACGCCTCTCGGATGAAGACCCGACTTTCAAAATTAAGTCCGACCAGGAAACAGGCGAGACGGTCATCATGGGCATGGGCGAACTTCACCTTGAGATTATTGTGGACAGAATGAAACGCGAGTTTGCCGTTGAAGCTAATGTCGGCAAGCCACAAGTTGCCTACAAAGAAACTATTACTGGCGAGGCGGAAGTTGAGAACAAATATATTAAACAGACCGGAGGTAAGGGTCAGTACGGTCACGTCAAAATTAAGATTAAACCTCTGCCGCAATATGATCCGGAAGAAAAAGTGCCGAAGAACGCGCACCGAGAACCCGGATTCGAATTCGTTGACGCTATTAAGGGTGGTGTTATTCCTCAAGAGTTTATTCCAGCGGTTGAAAAGGGTGTTAGAGAAGCGATGGATAGGGGCATTGTGGCTGGCTACAAGATGACCGATATCTCATGCGAACTTAACTACGGTTCATACCACGACGTCGACTCCTCGGAAATCGCCTACAAAATCGCTGCCTCTCAAGCGTTTCAAGAAGCCGCAAAGAAAGCGAAACCCGTATTGCTTGAGCCGATTATGAAAGTGGAAGTTGTCGTCCCCGAGAAATTCATGGGCGACATTACGGGAAATCTTTCAGGCAAGCGCGGTCAGATTGAGGCCATGGAAGATAGGAACGAACTTAAGGTAGTGCGCGCCAAGGTGCCTCTATCTGAAATGTTCGGCTATGTTACGTCTCTCCGAAGTATGACCGAGGGCAGGGGCTCTTCTACTATGGAGTTTGACCACTATGCAATTGTGCCCCAAAACGTCGCGAGTGGAATCATAGAGGCAAGGTCTGGCTCCAAATAGTTGACTATTTGGACGGTTCTATATAACATATTGCCCAAGCGTTATACGTGCGTTTGGCTTGATCTTTGAGATTATTCTCAATAAGTTCGGGTTAAGCGATTTCCTATGCGCTTTCACTTTAGACACTAAATTAACTTAACCATTAATTCTTAATTACTATGGCAGAATTTGATCGTTCAAAGCCGCACATCAACGTCGGGACCATCGGTCACGTTGACCACGGCAAGACCACTTTGACCGCCGCTATTTTGAACGTGCTTCACCGCGCGGGCAAGAAGGCGACCGTCAAGAACGTCGACCAGATCGACAACTCTCCTGAAGAGAAGGCGAGGGGTATTACCATTGCCCTCTCTCACTCTGAATATGAGACCGATGCTCGCCACTACGCGCACGTCGACGCCCCTGGTCACGCGGACTATATTAAAAACATGATTACCGGTGCCGCTCAGATGGACGGCGCCATTCTAGTTGTTGCTGCGACTGACGGCGTGATGCCCCAGACGCGCGAGCACATCCTGCTTGCCAAGCAGGTCGGTGTGCCGAAGATCGTAGTTTTCCTCAACAAGTGCGATATGGTTGCCGACAAGGAGCTTATCGCCCTCGTTGAAGAGGAGGTTCGAGATCTCTTGAAGAAATATGACTACGACGGTGCAAATGCTCCAGTTATTAAGGGTTCTGCTCTTAAGGCCCTTGAAGCTTCTGGCGTTGACGACGAATGGTCAAAGAAGGTCTTGGAACTTGCCGACGCTCTTGATACTTATTTTCCGGTTCCGGTTCGAGAAACAGACAAGCCGTTTCTTATGCCTATCGAGGACATCTTCTCTATTGAAGGTCGAGGGACGGTAGTTACCGGTCGTATTGAGAGGGGTATCGTGAAGGTCGGTGAGGAAATAGAAATTGTCGGCATCAAAGATACTTCTAAGACCACTGTTACTGGAATTGAGATGTTCAACAAATCGCTCAAAGAAGGTATGGCTGGAGACAATGCCGGCATTCTTCTTCGTGGCGTAAAGAAAGAAGACCTCCACCGAGGTCAGGTCTTGGCGAAGCCCGGTTCGGTCACTCCGCACACCGACTTCACGGCCGAGGTCTACATTCTTAAGAAAGAGGAAGGTGGCCGTCACACTCCGTTTTTCACCGGCTACAAACCACAATTCTACATCCGCACCACTGACGTTACTGGTGAAGTGACGCTTGCAGAAGGTGTTGAGATGGTTATGCCGGGAGACACCGCAACCTTTAAGGTTAAGTTGGTTGCGCCTGTCGCTCTTGAAAGTGAACAGCGCTTCGCCATCCGCGAGGGAGGCAAAACTGTCGGTGCCGGTGTCGTTACCAAGATAATCGCCTAAGTACCACATAGAAAATTTGTTCTTTCGGGACGCGTGAAAGCGCCCTAATCACAATGGCTACCAAACAAACCAAAAAAGCTCCCCCAAAAAGTCAGAAAAAGACGACTAAGGCTCCGAAAGCTCCGAAGTTGAAAGTCCCCAAAGCGGAGGAGATAACTTCGCGCCTGCGCATCCGGGTTCGTGCCTATGAGTCGAAGATTCTTGATCTCTCGGTTAAGCAGATTATCGATACGGCACTTCGCTACGATGCGAAAGTTCAAGGTCCGATACCCCTGCCAACCGAGATTAAGAAATACACAGTAAATCGCGCCGCCTTTATCTACAAGAACGCGCGCGAACAGTTTGAGATGAGGATTCATAAGAGACTGATTGACATCTTGAACCCAACTCCAAAAATCATTGAATCCTTGACGAATCTCTCACTGCCGAGCGGGGTCAACATCGACGTAAAACTCATATGAAAAAAATGAAGGCAAAAAAGGTGGGAATGACGCAAATATTCGACGAGGGCGGGGAAGTTTATCCCGTTACGCTTGTTGTACCCGTAGACAATCCGAAGAGCGAAGGAGGAGAGGCGCTCTTCACGGAGGGCGAGAATATTGACGTTTCGGCTATATCCAAAGGTAAGGGTTTTCAAGGTGTTGTTAAACGCCACAAATTCGGAGGCGGTAGACGCACTCATGGGCAGAAACATTCAGAGCGCGAAGTGGGCTCCATCGGCGGTGGTGGTCGAGCTGGGGGTCGTGTTGCGAAGGGTATGAGAATGGCTGGCAGGATGGGTGGCAAAAGAATAACAGTAAAAAGATTGAAGATTATGAGAATTTCTCCAGAAACTAGAGAAATTTTTATTCGTGGCGCCATTCCTGGGAGACGTGGCGCTCTTGTTGAATTAAGGTCGCAATAAATTTTATGGAAGGAATTATCTACAGCATGGAAGGAAAAAAGTCTGGCACGGTTTCTTTACCGAAAAATATTTTTGGTCTTTCTTGGAATGCCGACCTAGTAAAACAAGTTGTCGACTCTCTCCTCTCCTCAAGAAGGAAACCCGTTGCCCACACCAAAAACCGTGGCGAAGTCCGTGGTGGCGGTAAAAAACCCTGGCAGCAGAAGGGTACCGGTCGGGCGCGACACGGCTCCATACGCTCTCCTCTCTGGGTAGGGGGTGGTGTTACCGGTGGTCCAAGAAAAGATAAAAATTTCTCCCGTAAAGTTTCGCAAAAAACTAGAATTAAAGCCCTCCACACAATCCTTTCTCGCAAAGCGAAAGACGGCGAACTGCTTCTTGTCGACTCTCTGTCGCTTAAGGAACCCAAAACTCGTGAAGCTATTAAAGCTCTAAATTCTCTTTCAGGAGTCAAGGGTTTTGAAAGGCTCTTTTCAAAGACGAAAAATGCAACCCTTATTGCTTTTGCTGAGAAAGACAAGAAAAATGAACGCGCCTTTGAAAATCTTGGCAATGTTGAAGTTATCGAGGCACGCAACATGGACCCGATTTCTCTTTTGACGTATAAATATCTGGTTATAGAAAATCCGAAGAAAGCTCTTCCGTATCTTCCAGGCGCCAAAGCAAAAGAAAATGCCAAATCTTAATCTTAAACCTAAAAATGTTTTACTGAGGCCTCGCATTACCGAGAAGGCAGCTCTTCGCGCGGACAAGGGCGTTTACGTCTTTGAGGTGACGAAAGATGCCAATAAAAGATCGATTAAAGCCTCGGTCAAAGCGGTCTATGGTGTCACCCCGACCAAGGTCTCGGTTGCGAGCATTCCTTCCAAGGGAGTTTTTGTCAGAGGTAAATGGGGTGTAAAGAGCGGCGGTAAAAAGGCCTACGTTTATCTAAAGAAGGGAGATAAGATCGAGCTCATGTAATTTTATGAAAACCTACAAACCTACAACTAAATCTCGGCGCCAGACATCCGGTATAGACTTTAGAAAAATTCTTACTACCGATAAACCGGAGAAATCGCTAACTAGCGGTTTTAAGCGTGGTGCGGGACGAAATAGACATGGCCGTATCACCACTCGGCACAAAGGCGGTGGGCACAAACGTCTTTTCCGCGACGTTGATTTCTCATACGACAAGTACGATATTCCTTTCACCATAAAGACAGTCGAATATGATCCAAATCGCTCGGGCTTCATAGGCCTTGCTCAGTACAAAGACGGAGAAAAGCGCTACGTTCTGCTTCACAACACCGCCAAGGTGGGTGATTCTTATATAGTTTCCGAGAAAGCTCCTTTGGTAGCCGGTAACCGCCTGCCTCTTGGCAATATTGTTGTGGGCACCTTTGTTTACAATGTAGAACTCAAACACAAGGGTGGAGCAAAGCTTGCTCGTTCTGGAGGTAATTATGCAGAAGTGCTCGCCAAAGAGGGTGGCTATGTTGACTTAAAGATGCCGTCAACCGAGGTAAGAAAGGTGCCGGCAAACGCCTGGGCCACCATCGGCGAAGTTTCAAACAATGAAAATCGACTGGTTAATCTCGGTAAGGCCGGACGCTCAAGATGGCTTGGTATTCGTCCGACCGTTCGCGGAACCGCCATGAATCCGGTAGATCACCCGCACGGCGGAGGAGAGGGCAGACAAGGTCGAGGCAGGAGACGCGCTGTTTCTTTCACTGGTCGTCCAACCGGCAAGGGTCAGAAATCTCGCCGAGCCAAGAAATATTCAAACAAATTTATTGTCAGTCGCAGAAAAGTCGGCAAGTAACGCTTGCTTTATTTTTTAAAGTTTACTAGAGTATCTAGCCATAAGGTCAAAGACAAGGGGCAACCATAAGTCCTCTCGAGACTAGACTCAGGTTTTCGGCCTTATAAAATTATGGCCATTTCTCGTGCTAAGAAAGAAGAAGTATTGGAAAAACTAAGGCAAGCGTTTAAAAACGCCAAGTCTTTAGTTTTTATTAACTTCAAAGGACTCTCGGTCGGCGATACAGCCAACATGAGAAAAACTCTCAAATCCGAGGGCATTTCTTATATGGTGGCAAAGAAAACTCTTACGCACCGCGCGCTTACCGAGGCTCGATTTGACGGCGAAGCGCCGACACTAGACGGAGAACTGGCGCTGGCTTGGGGTAGCGATGATACGGCCCCTGCTCGCGGCGTCCACTCATTCAAGGAAAAATTTCCTGAAAGCTTAAAAATTCTTGGCGGAGTTTTTCAAGGTCGCTTTATGACGGGCGCCGAGATGACAGAAATTGCCATGATTCCGAGCCTTGATGTTCTTAGGGGTAAGTTTGTCAACATTATAAATTCTCCAATACAGCGTTTTGTAATTGGGCTTAGCGAAATTAGTAAAAAGAAATAACATGACAGAAGAAACAAAAAAAGCAGAAGTACCGGCGAAATTCGACAAAATTGTCAAAGAGATAGAGGGTATGTCGGCGCTTGAACTAAATGAACTCGTCAAAGTTTTTGAAGAGCGTTTTGGTGTCTCGGCTACTGCCGTGGCTGTTGCCGGTCCTGCCGCCGCCGGTCCCGCTGAAGAAGAGAAATCTACGGCATCTGTAGAACTTGCCGATGGTGGTGCTAATAAAATTGGCGTAATCAAGGTCGTCAAGGAAGCTTTGGGTCTCGGTCTTAAAGAAGCCAAGGATCTCGTCGATGGCGCACCGTCAATGCTCAAGGCGGATATGAAAAAGGAAGACGCCGCAAACCTTAAAAAGCAAATTGAAGAAGCAGGTGGCAAGGTAAACCTCAAATAAGTAATATAGGCGCATGAAATCCGTTTCCCACATCTTCGGCGGAGAGGCCAAGGTGAAGGTTATGCGACTATTTATCTTTAATCCTGGCCTTATTTTAAGCCTAGGCGAGGTGGCTAAGCGGGTTAAGGAGAGGCCTCGAATAGTAAGGCAGGACCTTAGAACTCTTACCAAGGCCGGTCTTATCAAGAAGCGTGCCAAAGGCTTTGCCCTTAACCAGTCTTATCCCTATCTTAGGGCGGTTGAAAACTTTCTTGTTGATGCCACACCCCTGACTCATCAGGAAATTATCAAACGACTTTCACGCGGCGGCAACTTAAAACTTATTCTGATTTCGGGCGTTTTTCTTCACGATAAGGACTCAAGAGTTGACCTGCTTGTTGTCGGTACCAATCTGAAAAAAGCGAGAATTATATCGGCCATTCTCTCTATTGAGGCCGAACTCGGCAGGGAGCTCCGCTACGCCCTTTTTGAAACGGCCGATTTTCAATACCGTATGGGTATTTACGATAAATTAATCAGGGATATTCTAGACTATCCGCATCAAAGGGTTCTAAATAAGCTCAATATTTAAGGCTTAAACTATCCACAAGGAACGAAATAAACAGCTTATCTGGTGTATAATAGGTTGATACCCCTTTTAGAGTGGTAATTGAATTAGAAGCTAAGTGCGTTAAGCACAATATTCGCTAAAAAGAATATATGTTATTGGATACTTGGGGATTAGGATTGCAGTCCTCTTTCGAGACTCTTTGGTTGGGGATTGTAAGCTTTGTTCCGCAACTTGTTATCGCCATCCTTATTGTCGTGGTCGGCTGGCTCGTCGGAGCCCTTGTCGGTCGCGCCATCTGGCAGGTGTTCAAGTCTCTTAAGGTTGATGATGCCCTACGCAAGGCGGGTTTTGAATCTTTCTTGCGAAGAGGTGGCCTCAATCTTGATTCAGGCGCCTTTATTGGCAGCTTGGTTAAGTGGTTCATAATTGTAGTTTTCCTTATTGCCGCCTTCAATGTCTTGGGTCTCGCGCAAGTTAACTACTTCCTCCAGGATGTTGTAATCGGCTACTTGCCTCGAGTTCTTGCCGCGGCCTTGGTTCTTCTTGTCGCTGGCGTTATCGGAGATGTTACCGGACGCGTTGTGGTTACCGCCGCGAAAACCGCCGGAATCGCTTCTTCGCACTTTGTCGGCGCGGTTGCCAAGTGGTCCATCTGGATATTTGCTATCCTCGTAGCGCTCTCCCAGCTGGGTATTGCTGCCGCCTTCAGCCAGACACTCTTCACAGGCATCGTCATTGCGGTTTCTCTTGCTCTGGGACTCTCCTTCGGTCTTGGTGGTCAGGAAGCTGCCGCTCGCTTTATCGAGCGTCTGCGTGGTGAGATGAAGGGACACGAATAATCCAAGAGTGGTTTATTTAGCTAGGTAATACCACTGTGGCAAAAGCCCGTTCCGACCGAACGTCGGGGCGGGTTTTTGTTATTCTTCGACATTGACTTAGGCTCTGAATTTTTATAATATGTCTGCCACGTCCCGCTAAGGCGGGACTGTTTAAATGAATAAATGACAAGATCTCAAAGCAAAGGTCCATATGTCGATCCTCGTCTTTTAAAAAAGGTTGAGGGCAAAAAGCCAGATGCCGTTGGTGTGATAAAAACCTGGGCGCGAGCTTCTCAGATTTCGCCGGAAATGGTCGGTTTTACTTTCGGTGTTCACAACGGCAAGACGCATGTTGATGTTTTTGTTTCTGAGGATATGGTGGGACATCGTCTCGGAGAATTCGTGCCAACCAGAAAATTCACTAAACACGGCGGTAAAATGCAAAAAGAGCTCGAAACAAAACAGAAAGAAACAGAAATTGCTGCCGCCAAGGCTGCTAAGGGGTCCGAAGAAACAAAGAAATAATTATGAAAGAAGCGCGAGCCGAATTGAATAACTACCGACAATCACCACGCAAGGTGCGCGTAGTCGCCGACGCTGTTCGTGGCAAAAAAGTTGAAGACGCCCTGACAACACTCTCTTTTATACCAAAGCGGGCAGCCCTACCCATCCAAAAACTTTTGAATTCTGCTTTAAGCAATGCTAAAAATCTTTCTCTTTCCGAAGGGCTTATTGTGAAGGAGCTTCGAGTCGACAACGGCCCGACTCTCTATCGTAGACGACCGCGCTCGCGAGGTATGGCAAACCCAATTCGCAAAAGAACATCCCACGTTACAGTTGTTCTCGTTGAGTCGGCACAGAAAAAGACGAACAAGACCAAGTCGGAAGCCAAGAAATAACATGACACATACAGTACACCCATACTCACATCGCCTCGGCATCTTAAGGGACTGGAAGTCCAGATGGTTTTCTCCAAAGGCTAAATACAAATATGCTCTTCGCGGAGATATTTTGATACGCGAATATCTGGAAAAGAAACTAAAAGGATTCTTCGTCTCTTTGGTAGAAATAGAAAGAAGCGAGAAGGCAATTCGCATAATCATAAACTCCTCAAGACCGGGTATGATTATTGGTCGAGAAGGTCTCGGCGCTGAACTTTTGAGGAAAGAATTGAAGGCCCTACTTGAAAAACATAAACTTTTGGATAAAAAGGTGGATGTTAAGCTTGATATCAGCGAAGTAAAATCTGCGGAATCGAATGCCGCCATAGTGGCGCAAATGGTGGTTGAAGGACTCGAAAAACGCCTGCCTTTTAGGCGCGTAACGAAGCAGATGCTTGAGAAGGTGATGGCCAACCGTGATGTGGAAGGAGTGCGCATTCTTCTATCCGGCAGACTGGGTGGGGCCACTATGAGTCGCACGGAAGATAGGAAGCTTGGCCGGATTCCACTCCAAACCCTGCGAGCTGACGTCGATTATTCGGTGACTAAGGCGGTGATGCCTTACGGCACCATTGGGGTCAAAGTTTGGATTTACCGCGGTGAAATTTTTGATAAAAAATAAACATGCTTTTTCCGAAAAAAGTTAAATACCGAAAATGGCAAACGATGAGAAAGAATCCATCGAAGGTTGGCACTGCCACACGCGGTGTAACTGTCGCTTTCGGTTCATACGGTCTTAAAGCGTTGGGCCAAGCGCGAATCCGCTCCAACCAGATTGAGTCGGCAAGAAAGGCGCTTTCTCGTCATCTCGGTAAAAATGGAAGACTCTGGGTTCGTATTTTCCCCGACATGCCCTATACATCCAAACCTGCCGAGGTAAAGCTTGGTAAGGGCAAAGGGGATCTTCAGGGCTATGCCGCCCCGGTGCTTCCGGGTAGAATCCTTTTCGAAGTGGACGGTGTTGACAACGCTGTTGCCAAGGAGGCCCTGCGTAAGGCCGGCACCAAACTTCCGGTAAAAACCAAAGTTGTAGAGAGATAATTTTACTAAATGAAAAAAACTTCGTACAAAGGAAAAAATCACACAGAACTCGTAAAGAGCCTCTTGGAGAAGCGTGAAAGTTTGCGAAAACTCCAGTTCGGCGTGACGGGCTCGAAGACTCGTGATGTAAGGGAAATTCGCACCCTAAGAAAAGATATCGCCCGCATTATGACAGAGCTTAGCCGAGAACGTCTGGCTACAAAATAATATGAAAACTGAAAACAAAAAATCTAAGATTCTCTCCGGCACCGTAGTCTCAAACAAGATGAAGAATACTGCGGTGGTTCTTGTTGAGCGCTATGAAAAACACCCGAGATACGGCAAATTCGTTAAAAAACGAAAAAAATTTAAGGCGCACGATGAGGGTAATAGCAAAAACATCGGCGAGAAAGTTCGCATTCGCGAGACTCGACCTATTTCTAAAGATAAGCACTTTGTAGTAATATAATTTCCTTCTATGGTTCAACCTCGTTCAATCGTTCAAATTGCAGATAATTCCGGAGCAAAAATCGGGAGAGTTTTTAAAGTGCTCGGTAGCTCGAAGAAACGCTACGCCTCGATAGGCGAGCTCGTTATCTTTTCGGTTCAGAAGGCTGAGCCGAGAAAGCCGGTTAAGAAAAAGGACGTTCTCTGCGGTCTGGTGGTTCGCCAACGAGCCCCCTTTCATCGCAAGGATGGCACCTATGTTCGCTTTGACGAGAACGCGGTCGTAATACTTGACGCGACAAGGAAGGAGCCTATGGCTGGACGCATTTTCGGGCCTATTCCAAGAGAGATCGGCGAATTAGGGTTCCAAAAAATAATTTCTCTTGCCCCAGAAGTCGTATAAATTTATGCACGTAAAAAAAGGAGACACAGTCATAGTATTGGCAGGCAAAGATAAGGGAAAGACCGGTAAGGTTATAAAAGCTCTGCCGCAGAGAAACATGGTTATGGTTGACGGTATAAACACCAAACACGTCCATGAACATGCAAAAAAGAAGGGTGCCAAAGGTGCCGTGATAGATAAAACTTTTCCTATCCACGCCTCGAACGTAAAGCTTCATGGAAAATCTTAAAGAAAAATCAAAAAAAGTTTTTCAGGCTCTCAAAGAAAAACGAGGGTATAAAAACCCCATGCAAGCCCCCAGGATCAGCAAGGTTATTGTCTCTGTCGGCGTCGGCTCATATAAGGACAAAAATAAATTCAAGGTTGTTGAGGATCGTCTGGCGCGTATTACTGGGCAAAAAGCGGCAACACGCGGCGCCAAGATTTCCATAGCAAGTTTTAAGTCGCGCCAGGGCGATACCGTCGGCTACCAGGTAACGCTTAGGGGTTCGCGTATGTATGACTTTTTGGACCGCCTGATTCACATTGCTCTGCCGCGAACCAAAGATTTCAGAGGCATTTCGTCAAAGTCAGCCGACGAAATGGGCAACTACACCCTCGGCATCAAGGAACACAACGTTTTTCCCGAGACTTCCGACGAGGAGCTCAAAGACGTTTTCGGCCTTGCTGTCACCATAGTCACTACTGCTAAATCTCGAGATGAAGTTGTCGATTTCCTCAAGTTTCTGGGCTTTCCTTTTAAGAAGGAGGGGCTCTAAAAATTCTTGAATCTGGCTCTGCCTTGTGTTAAACTGCCTAACCAAGGCTTTCAGGCCTTTTTGTTTCTTATGGCTAAAACATCTGTCATCGCACGCTCAAAGAAGAAGCCCAAATTTTCTACCAGGGCTACTTTGCGTTGTTTTCGTTGCGGTCGCAAACGCGGTTATATGCGAGATTTCGACCTTTGCCGTATTTGCTTCAGAGAACTTGCCAACGAGGGAAAGATCCCCGGCATAAAAAAATCTTCTTGGTAAAAATATGGACGTGATATCAAACATGATAATTCAGATAAAGAACGCCGGGCTTGTCGGCCTTGAAGAGGTTAGATTACCTTACTCGAAGTTTAAACACGCAATTCTCGATGTTTTGAAAAAAGAGGGTTTCATTAAAGCTGTTGGCACTGGCACGAGCAAGGGTAAAAAAACCTTGATCGTTGAGCTCTTTGTCGAAAATCGTGTGCCGAAAATCAGAGGGGTTGAGCGAATATCAAAGCCATCAAGGCGCATTTATCGTAGATCCGACGAAATACGACCGGTTAAAAATGGTTACGGCGCGCTCGTGGTCTCAACCTCCAAGGGAGTTATGTCCGGTCGCGAGGCAAAAAAAGAGGGCCTTGGCGGCGAGGCGCTTTTTGCGATTTGGTAAATTTATATGTCACGAATAGGTAAAAAAACAATAATGGTGCCGGAAAAGACAGGGGTGGAAGTCTCTGGGGATAAAATTTCTGTGAAAGGACCACTGGGCGAACTTTCTCGAACACTTAACCCGGTAATCGAGGTTAAACTCAACGGTCAGGAGCTAATGGTTACCACAAAGAAAGAAACCCCAGAGTCCAAAGCTCTCTGGGGCACCTATGCCTCGCATATCTCCAATATGATTTCTGGCGTCAACAAAGCTTTTGCCAAAACACTTATTCTTGAAGGTATCGGCTTCAAATCTGAAGTTAAGGGTGACAAAATTGTTTTAGCTCTCGGTTTTTCCCATCCTGTTAGTGTAGATATTCCGAAAACACTCAAGGTAACTGCGGAAAAGAATGTTATCAACATTTCCGGCTCGGATAAGGAGGAGGTCGGTCTTTTCGCCGCCAAACTGCGCGCGCTCAAGAAACCAGAACCGTACAAGGGTAAAGGCATGCGCTATTCCGATGAGACAATAAGAAGGAAACAGGGCAAAAAGTCCGTCTAAATTTTATGACAAGCGCTCGCGACAGAAAAAGAAAGAAAATAAGATCCAAGGTTTCCGGCACCGCAGACCGACCACGCCTCTCTGTGTTTAAATCAAATACTGCACTCTTTGTCCAGCTTATTGACGACGAAAAAGCGGTAACACTCGCTGCGGTTCGCGGAGCTGATCCCACAAAGGTCGGTGCCAATATCGCAAAGCTTGCTCAAACGAAGAAAATAAAGAAAGTTGTCTTTGATCGAGGGGGCTACATATATACCGGCAAGATTGCCAAACTTGCCGAGGCAGCCCGCGGTGCAGGACTTGAATTTTAAAACCATGAGCGAAGAAACAAATAAAACAAATATTACTCCCACCCCCGAAGCTGTTCCTGAGGCGGTAACGGAGACGGCTGCAAAGCCGAGAGACAGGGGAGAAAGAAACAGGAGACAACACCGAGCTCCTCGTCGTCGAGACAGCGCTCGTACTAAGCCCGAGTTTGATCAGAAGATTATTAGCATGCGTCGAGTCGCTCGTGTTATGGCTGGCGGTAGACGATTTAATTTCTCTGTGGCGGTTGTAGCCGGTAACCGCAAAGGCAGGGTGGGCGTCGGTCAGGGCAAGGCCTCTGACACCCCTCTTGCCATAGATAAGGCCTTCCGCGATGCGAAGAAGAATATGATTACGGTCAACACTACCAAAAATATGTCTATCCCGCACGATGTGGAAACAAAATTTGCCGCCTCCCACGTTAAAATTATGCCCGCCAGAGGCAAGGGTATTTTGGCGGGAAGTTCAGTGCGAACTGTTCTGGAACTTGCCGGATTGCGTGAAGTGGGAGCAAAGCTTTTCTCCAGATCAAAAAACACAACCAATAATGCCAAAGCCGCCGTCAAAGCCCTCAAGATGCTTGAAACTACCAAGATAAGAAACAAATAAGACCAATGCAACTTCACAACCTTCAGTCAAGAACAAAAAGAATTCGCTCACGACAGGTTGGTCGGGGTGGACGACGCGGAAAAACTTCTGGGCGCGGCACCAAGGGTCAAAACGCTCGTGCCGGAAGGAAGAAACGCCCTGAGATAAGGGATATAATTAAACGTATCCCGAAATTACGTGGTCGGGGTAAATCGGCCCTCAAATCCAGACGCCAGAAGCTTAAGGGAGCCGAACTTAAAGCCCATCTTGCTAAAAAGAAAACTCTAAGAAAGAAGTCGTCGGAAAAATAAAATGTCTAAACTCGTCGAGAAACTCAAACTCATTTTCGGAGACGAGTCGCTTCGAAAGCGAATTGTTTTTATTCTGGCAATTCTCGCGCTCTCACGCCTTTTTGCCATCATCCCGATTCCCGGTGTTGATGCTAGTCGCTTGGAAAGCCTGCTTTCTTCAAGCGAATTTCTTAACCTTTTGAATCTTTTTTCCGGCGGCGGTCTGACAAATCTTTCTGTTGTAATGCTTGGTGTCGGCCCCTATATTACCGCCTCGATTATCATGCAGCTCCTGACCGTCATGGTGCCGAAGCTTAAGGCGCTCTACCAGGAAGAGGGCGATGCAGGTCGCCGAAAGTTTACCCAGTATTCACGCCTCTTAACGGTTCCTCTGGCAGCCATCCAGGGTTACGCGTTTATAAAACTTCTTCAGAGTCAGGCAGTCTTGCCGCCACTTGCCCTCAACACTCTTATCATAGATATTTTGGTTATCATTGCCGGCTCCATGCTTCTTATGTGGCTCGGTGAACTTATTACCGAATTCGGCATAGGAAACGGTGTTTCTCTTATCATCTTTGCCGGCATCGTTGCGCAGTTACCGGCGATTTTTGGTCAAATAAGTTTTACATTTAACCCCGCCGATCTGCCGGTCTATCTAATCGGCCTAGCGGTGGCTCTGGCTGTAATCTTTGGCGTCGTAATAGTGACGGAGGCAGAACGACCCATTCCCATAACCTATGCCAAACAGGTTCGCGGTGAGCGCACCTACGGCGGCGTTTCAACATACCTGCCCCTCCGACTGAATCAAGCGGGTGTGATTCCGATAATTTTCGCACTCTCAATCCTGATTTTCCCGCAAATGATTTTCCAGTTTCTTAGTCAGTCCAGTATTGCCTTAGTCGCGAGTGTCTCCACCTTCCTTCTTTCACTGCTTGCCAATATCTGGTTCTACACCTCGGCCTACTTTGTCCTGGTCTTTGCTTTTACCTATTTCTACACCGCCGTAACATTTGATCCAGATTCCGTCGCAACCAATCTGCAGAAATCGGGCGCTTTTGTTGCCGGTGTTCGACCCGGCACCGCCACCGCCGAATACATAGGCAAAATTTTGACCCGCCTGACCCTGGTCGGCGCCCTCTTCTTGTCTTTCATTGCTGTTCTGCCGCTTCTTATGAGATCTCTGACCGGTATCCAGTCTCTTGCCATCGGCGGTACGGCGCTCCTCATCGTTGTTTCGGTGGTGCTTGACCTTGTTAAAAAGATAAATGCGCAAGTTTCTGTGCGCGAATACTAACAATGCTTGAGACAGCAATATTTGTCGGTCGTTCCGGCTGTGGGAAGGGGACTCAGGCGGCGCTTCTCATGGATAAAATCAAAGAACGAGATTCCGAACACCAAATTCTCTACGTCGAGACGGGAGACCACTACAGGAGTTTCGTGCGAGGCAAGAATCTCTCCTCGCGCTTAGCAAACGACATCTACGAGCACGACGACCTGGCTCCGGTTTTTCTCGGCTGTTGGCTTTGGAGCAACGTGCTTATCAATGAGCTGGAGGAGGGGATGCACTTGATTTTCGACGGCACTTCACGCGCCCTGCTTGAAGCTGAAGTTCTTGCCACCGCTCTCAAGTTTTATAAACGCGAGAAGCCGGCGGTTATTTATATAGATGTATCAAACAAGTGGTCAGACGACAGACTACTTGCTCGTGGTAGAGCCGACGACCGCTCTCTTTCAAAGATCAATAAACGTCTTAAGTGGTTTGAGACCGACGTTCTTCCGGCCATAGAGTATTTCAAAAAAAATCCGTATTTTCACTTTATCCAGGTTAACGGCGAACAACCCATAGAGAAAGTTCATGCCGATATAATGGCCGAGTATGATAAGGCTTAAAACTCCCGAGGACATAGCTATTCTCCGCGAGGGCGGTAAGAGGCATGCCAAAATTCTTAAAGAGCTTGCCAAACTGGTAAAACCGGGAATTTCCACCGCCCTTCTTGAAGATGAGGCGCTTCGTATGATTAAGGCAAACGGAGATGAACCAGCTTTCATGGGCTACAGACCAGCGGGAGCGCGGAGGAAGTTTCCCGCTTCACTCTGTGTTTCCATAAATGACGAAATCGTCCACGGTATTCCGAACGAGGGTGAAAAAATTCTGAAAGAGGGCGACATCGTCGGCCTGGATCTTGGCATCATACACAGAGGTCTCATCACCGACTCGGCTATCACCGTGCCCGTGGGGAATGTTGATGAGGTTTCAAAAAAACTTATTAACACAACACGAATGGCTCTAGAGGCGGGTATTAAAGCGGCTCGACTCGGTGCCAATATAGGCGATATCGGTGCCGCCATCAGCGCCGTTGTCGACAAAACAAGTTTTTCAATCGCCGACGACCTGGTCGGGCACGGTGTTGGCTTCGAAGTTCATGAAGATCCTTATGTGCCAAACTTCGGTACCAAGGGCTCGGGAGAAAAACTTGTCTCGGGTATGGTCTTAGCTCTTGAGCCAATGGTAAATGTCGGAACCTCAAAGATAAAATTGCTCCCCGACGGTTACACCATCAAGACTCGCGACGGCTCGAAGAGCGCCCACTTCGAACACTCCATTGCAATTACGGAAAAAGGTACAATAATACTAACCGAATGACAGAGAAACATCCGAAACACGAAAAAACATTTGTTGCGATAAAACCCGACGGTGTTCAGAGGGTTCTCGTTGGAGAAATTATTGGCCGTCTCGAACGCGTTGGGCTAAAGCTGGTTGCTCTTAAGATGCTGGTAGCCGAACCGAAGAAAATTGAAAAACATTATGAACTTCTTGACGATAAAATAAGACGCCATCTTGTCAAATATATGACAAGCGGGCCGATAATAGCCATGGTTTGGCAGGGCGCGAATGCTGTCAAGCTCGTAAGAAAAATTGTTGGCTCGACGGAACCCCTAACTTCGGATGTTGGCACCATTAGGGGAGATTTTGTTTTGGACTCATACGACCTTTCGGACTCTGATGGTCGCGCAGTGAGAAACCTAATTCATGCCTCGGGTAATACGGAAGAGGCGGCAAAGGAAATTGACCTCTGGTTTAGCTCTAAGGAGCTTGTGAATTATCGTCTAGTTACGGAAGAGATACTTTATGACGTTAATTTAGACGGTCTTTTGGAATAATTAACATAAGGATTGCGTTTCTCTTGGTGGCTCGTGCTATAATGTTGTTAGGGTTATTTGAGGTATTATCTAGCTAAAACATTTTAAGGGAGTCTTCATAGTCACACTCCTTGGAGCGAGACTGCGGACACCCACCTAGTCTTTAAACTAGGGTATACCAAAATAACCCTACAAAAGTTCTCCGTCGGTAGCGGAGATTTTTTGTTAGAATAGACGAATGAAGTCAGACACCCTCTTATTCTTCTGTCTAGCCGCCTTTGTCGTCGTCGGGCTTCTGCACATAGCGGCAGAATTTTTTTATTTTTACTGGACTGTTTTCTGGTTTGATATCATGATGCATTTTCTCGGTGGTATTGCTGTTGCCTTAGCGACCCTTTGGGCTGTCGTTCGCCTAAATTTTTTAAAAAATTATGGAAATCCAATCTTAACAACATTCTTCACAACCCTCACGGCGGTTCTGGTTGTTTCTTTTTTCTGGGAAGTGCTGGAGCACTTGACCGGCACAGCCAAAGCGCTTGAGGGCTACGTTTTCGATACCACTATGGACACGAGCGCGGCGCTTCTCGGGGCAGCTCTCACCTCGAGCCTAGTTTCGCGAAGAATCTTTCAAGCTGGTTAAAAGAGATTTAAAAACTTCTGGATTTTTTCCAGCTATTTCAGAAAGAATTTTCCTGTCGAGATTAATTTTACTCTTTTTGAGTAACGGAATAAATTTTGAATAGGATAGACCGTTTTCGCGCAAAGCGGCGGAAAGACGAACATTCCAAAGTCTGCGGAAATCTCCCTTTTTGTCGCGCCTATGGGCGAAGGCATAGGAACCAGCGTGAAAAATCGCTTCGTTGGCCTGGCGTTCTTTTTTCGATCGGCCGAAGCGGTATCCTTTAACCTTACTTAAAATGTTTCGTCTGGTTTTTAGAGCATTTACTCCCTTCTTGACTCTGGTCATGGTTTTAGAGGTTAACTAAGTAGCGACTCCTAAGCTTCTTACTCATATGGAACTCCATCCCGCGCTTTTTGGCTGACTTGCTCCCTCGACGCTCCTTGGCGTTAAAGTGGTTTTGGCCGGCTTTGCGCGACAAGAGCTTGCCCCCCTTCGAGAGTTTAAGTCGCTTGGTATAAGACTTATTTGTCTTCATAGCCATATTAAGTCATACATTCTACCTAATTTTCTCAATATGTCTAGCCTACTAGGAGAGACAGAGCCTTTAAGCCCGCTCTATTATTATAGTGAGTCCCTTGGGGCTCTTTTTCACTGAATCGGCAACCTTGTAGTCAACCGAGACGAATTTAAGCATGCGCTCCAGACGTTCCGAAAGAAATTTCTCATCCATATATTTTGCACGACCGGGCAGAAATAAGTTAACCCTCACTCGGTGTCCCTGGGCGAGCCACTCGCTTGTCTTTTTAGCTTTAAGCTCCAGATCGTGATTCCCCGTACCGACTTTCACCTGTATCGTCTTTACCTCGGCGGAGTGTGCGCGTTTAGCAAGTTTTCCTTTCTTATTCTCTTCGTATAAAAAGCGACCGATGTCGGCAATTTTTGCCACGGGCGGTACAGCATTCGGAGAAATTTCGATCAAATCGAGTCCGAAACCTTGCGCCTTCTTAAGCGCATCCTCGAGGGTGAGAATGCCGAAGTTTTCCCCCTTGGGGCCGATAACGCGAAGTTTAGGAGTCCTTATCTCTAAATTAGTGCGGAGCTGTTGCAATGTCTTGATCTGCTTGTCCCTAGGATTATACACCAGGGCAGTGTCTCTTGCTAGCCTGACCCTTTGATATAATAGAAAACATGGAATACAGACATAATCCTCCAACTTTAGCGGAGCTGCGTTCTCTAAAGCAGTCGGTTCGCCAGCCGCATATGGAGGCGCGACAGAGCTTCTCGTCCATTGAGAAGTTTGCCCTGAAGATGACCCATGCCATAGGCTCTATGGGATTCTTTTTTCTCTTGACCTTCTGGACTCTGAGTTGGGTTGCTTGGAACCTTTGGGGGCCGTCTCATATGCGTTTTGACCCGGGACCGGCATTTTTCGTCTGGCTTTTCGTATCGAATATTTTACAGCTCATACTTCTGCCACTTATCTTAGTCGGGCAAAACCTAGAGGGTAAATACGCTGAACATCGCGCCCAAGCCGATTTCGAAATAAATAAGAAAGCCGAGCACGAGATAGAGGTAATTATCGCGCATCTTGAGAATCAGAACGAACTTCTTCTGGAGCTCGCAAAAAAAATTGAAAGAAAATAGACAGCTCTGGCTCTCCGTGCTAGGATGGCCCGAGTGGGCGAGCGTGAGCAACTCCCTTCCCTGTACCCCTACTGTGGTTTCGACGGTCGCCATGACCCGAATCATAGGGCTCACGCCTCGCCCACGCCACTCCACCCCGATGTAAAATATCGGGGTTTTTTATTTTAAATAAAAAAACCACGTCGGCATCGGGGATGCTTATCCGACGTGGTGGGGCCCTAGTCACCCCTCAGGCGGACTCAACCCAAAGGAGTAAGGTTCGTCCGCCGATGACCAGGACCCAAGTAGCTCCGACAAAAAGGCGGAAAATCGGCGAAAGCGAATCAACGAACGAAGTGAGCACGTCCCTTCTGTTAAAAACGGAAGCCGCCATCGGCGCAATGAAGATAAGGACGTAGAAATTCGCCTTAATAAACGTCCAGATCATTGATATTCTCCCGTTCGCCACAAGGAATCAACCTGTTTCCACCCTATCACAATATTTAAAAAGTCGCCTAGTCCGTTGTCGGACTAGGCGCACTAAGACGGCTCGTTGTGTTGAGAAACAAACATAGTAGTTTCCTACTGTCTTCCTCCTGTTTGCATTGCCCGTCGAACGGCCTCGCGCGAAACCTCTTTACAATTCTCTGGCGCTCTCGAAATTCGACTGCCGATCACCTGATCACAGACCTTGACCATTTCTTTTGCTCTTCTTTTCTCCTCTTCTTTCCGAAGTTTGATGCATGTCTGGTCGAGATAGACGTTCTGACAATAGGCACTTAGGGCATTACCACCTGAAACACATCCGTAAACCCCCAAGGCCAACAAAATGACGAAAAACCAGGGGGCGAGCGTGGGCACGTTACTCTCCTTTTTCCAAAAATCTTCCTTATAAACAATATCATATAAAAAGAAAACCGCCCGAAGTTACTTCACGACTCGGGCGGCAACTCAATTTTGAAGGTTTCGTGCCACTTGAGGTGGGCTTCCATACTGCCTAGAATGTTTTTCCCGCAGGTTTTGCACGGTCCGTTGCAGCAGGCACGGACGTGATACATGCGCTGATTCATGTGGCATCGGCAGAAACACTCCGACCATACAGGCAATTTAAGGTTCTTCACACTTCCTCCTACAGAGGGATAACCACCCTAACCATAACACTATTGAATTCATAAAAACAAATCCCCATTAATTAATATTTTTTATGATAAAATAATTCGAAATGAAAAAGATCGTTAGATTTATTGCGTCGCGCTGGCCGTGGTTTAACCGCATGATCTACCGACCGTACAGAGGTGCCCAGAGGGGATACTGGTACAGACTGCCTTGGAACAGAACCGAAGGTTACCCCGCCTAGACCCTCTCAATAAAAAACCCCCGTCGAGAGACGGGGGTTTGAATGTTGAGCGAAGAAGTCAGATCTCGAACTCGCGCCGAATGATCGTCTGGGTGTCGACCCTGATGAAACCTTCGTTGTCATCGGGCAGGCCGGCGACGAGGCCCTGCTTCTCGATGATCTTGGTCGGATCTTTCCAGCCGTATTTCATGTGACCTCCTTTCGTGTGCCTATTCTTATTATAACTAAAAACCACTCGGGAAGAGTAGTTTTTATTATTGGTGGAGGTGGCGGGAATGAGCCCGCGTCCAAGGAAATGTCTCCGACGAATCTAGCACGCCTAGACCGATTTTTCCGCCTTACGGCGAATCTCGATTCTCAAACTATAAATCGGACAAAACATTTGAGATTCAAAGCTCTTTAGTTTGGCGCCGAGAGGAGCACTCTCTGCGTTACAATCCGACAGATAAGCACCTGAGATCTCGTATCGGATGGCGAGATAACAGGCGTTCGCTTAGGCGAGCTTACGCTCGAGCGTAGGCGAAAGCAAAGTCGTTTGCCGTAAAGTACGGCGAAACAATAGACTTTGCCCGTGCGACGATATTGTCAGCACTTAAATTTTCCAAGGGTTTAAGGAGTTCTTGGAGCTCCGCGTGCCACGGCGGGGAACTGGTTTCCATGTCGAAACTGGCACCCCCGTATTTAAATCTTACAACGTTCTCTTCAGGTCTCTCTCGATGTCGCGTTTTTTTATTGTCTGGCGTTTGTCTATTTTCTTCTTGCCACGCGCAATTGCGATATCAAGCTTTAGAAACCTACCCTTATTATACACCGAAAGAGGCACTATTGTCAATCCTTTAGTATTTTCCGCCTCGGCAAGCCTCTCTAATTCTTTTCCTGAAAGCAAAACTTTTCTCACCCGCTTGGCGTCATAGTCTTTCGGAGCATTTTTCGGCTGATAGGCCGGGAGATCGGCACCCAGAAGATATGCCTCACCCCCTCGCACCGTTACGTAAGCGCCCTGAAGGTTGAGTTTGCCCGATCGGACAGCCTTCACCTCCGTACCAAGGAGCTCCAAACCTGCCGAAAATTTTTCAAGTATTTCGTAATCAAAGCGGGCTTTTCTGTTGTCGGCAAACTGTGTCATAGGGCAAATAATACCTCGCCTGCGCAGGCAGGGCAAAATATATAGGCAAACCGAACTTTTTCGGTATAATATGTCGCTATGAACGAACCCTCGAAACATAAGAAGAAAATAATTATCACGAAGCCGAAGGGTCCAGGCGGCCTGCCGCCAGGCCGCGGTCTTATCGTCCAGCTTCTTCTGACCTTCCTTATTTTCTTCACCCTCGTTAGCCTCTACTCGTCTATCACGAATAAAGATGCGGCAACAGAGGAAATACCGCTCTCGGTCCTGGCCCAAGAGATCAAGGATGGCAACATCTCCGAGATCAGAGTTGTTGGCGACAGACTCGACCTTACATTTGCCGACGGCACGAAAAAGATTTCAAAGAAGGAAGCATCAACCGCTCTCACCACCACTCTAAAAAATTATACGGTCTCCGAAGAGGCGCTTGCCAAAATAAATATTGAAGTAAAAAGCGACAGGGGGTTTCTCTATTGGTTTGCATCTCTCGCGCCGATACTTCTTCCCATAGCATTTATCATCTTTTTCATCTGGTTTCTCTCGCGCCAGGTCAAGGGCGCGGGGATGCAGGCCTTCACCTTCGGTCAGTCTAAGGCCAGGATGACGCGCCCCGACGACAAGAGCCAGAAGGTGACATTTAGAGATGTGGCTGGCTGCAAAGAGGCGAAGGAGGAGCTTAAAGAGATTGTGGACTTTCTAAAAAATCCGAAAAAGTTCTTGGACATCGGCGCGAGGATTCCGAAGGGCATTCTCTTGATGGGTGCGCCAGGGACAGGCAAGACTCTTCTTGCTCGCGCGGTAGCGGGAGAGGCGGGAGTTTCGTTTTTCTCAATATCGGGATCGGAATTTGTCGAGATGTTTGTCGGTGTCGGCGCCTCGCGTGTTCGCGACCTCTTTGACCTGGCGAAGAAGGCGGCCCCAGCCATTATCTTTGTTGACGAGATAGATGCGGTCGGACGAGTGCGCGGGACGGGAGTCGGCGGCGGGAATGACGAGCGCGAGCAAACTCTGAATCAGATCTTGGTGGAGCTCGACGGCTTCGAGCCGAATGAAAAGGTTATCGTTATGGCAGCGACGAATCGACCCGACGTCCTTGATCCGGCCCTCCTTCGCCCGGGGCGCTTCGACCGACGGGTGACACTCGACCTTCCCGACAGGAAAGATCGTGAAGAAATTCTCCTTATCCACGCCAGGAAAAAGCCATTCGCCGAGGATGTAAACCTACCACTCATAGCCGAGCGTACCCCCGGCTTTTCCGGTGCCGATCTCTACTCCCTTATGAACGAAGCGGCGATACTCGCCGCGCGGGAGAATAGGACGAAAGTATCGCAATACGATCTTATCCGCTCTATTGAGAAGGTGATGCTCGGCCCGGAACGCAGAAGCCACATCCTTTCAAAGAAGGAGAAAGAGCTCACGGCTTATCACGAAGCGGGGCACGCCGTGGTCGCATCCGTTCTGCCTTATGCCGATCCTGTGCATAAGATTTCTATAATTTCTCGCGGTCGCGCGGCAGGTTATACCCTGAAACTTCCTCTGGAAGACAGAAAGCTGCAGTCAAAGAAAGAATTTCTCGACGACATCGCGACAGCTCTCGGCGGCTACGTCGTGGAGAAAACTATTTTCCGCGACATCACGACGGGACCCTCAAACGACCTTCAGGTCGCAACAGCGCGAGCTCGCGACATGGTGACGAAGTTCGGCATGTCGGAGAAGATGGGTCCTGTAGCGCTCGAGGGTCCTGGCGGCAAACCACTATTCGGCGTCGGGGTAAGCGACAAAGATTACTCGGAGAAGGTCGGAGCGATGATAGATGCCGAAGTCTCTCTCATCATGAATGACGCGATGAGAAAGGTGGAGAAAATCATCAAGGATCACAGAAAAGCGCTTGACGCTATCGCCGGACGCTTGATAGAGACCGAGACAATAGAGCAAAAAGAGTTTGAAGAAATTTTGATAGCAAACGGTATTACGCCAAAGAAGAAAAAAGATATAGAACACCAAGCATAAAAGAAAAACCCCCGATGTTACATCGGGGGTTTTTCTTTACATTGCTGCGCCGCCCGAGGGGACGCACTCTTTGCAGTTCTTCTTGTGGGTGAAGATTTCGTATAACGCCGAGAGAGCTACCAGGATGTAGACTATCATGGCGACGGTATCACCAACGTAATTGCCGATACCATAACCGAAGGCTTCAAGACCCCAGTTAAGACCTCCGACGACGAGGAGGATAAACGTTACTTTGTGTATACTCATACTACAAGCTAGCTATTAAATCCGATAGACACGCTACTTATTCTACACCCTCTATATACCTAAATTATTCACAGGCGGCATGGGCTTACCCGTTGCCTTTATTCCCGTGTGGTGCGTGGCAGACATTTGCATGATAACGTCTTTGACGTGCTCTGGGTGTGGCACCTGGTGAAATATAAACTCTCTTTCGGATGAGGCGGTTTGAACCGTAACATTGCCGAACTTAAAAAATGTTTCTATGAACCCTCGGGTGTGGGCGTTAACATCCTGAATACGGTTTGCAGAAAGTTCTGAAACCTCACGATTAAAGAATCCGTGTTGGTCGCTATCTATGATTCTTTTATTTGTGATAAGGACGGTCGACAGGCTATATAGCGTGATGGCGTGAAAAGCAGAGAGCCAGAGCGCCATATACCAAAGGCTAGCGACGAAAAGAAAGGCCGGAAACCAGCCACTATTTAAAATAAGAGAATAGAAAATAAGACCAACAAAAATCGGCACGAGAGCGGCAAAGCTGAGAAGCCCGAGGCGGATATAGATGGTCAGCGGGTGTCGGCGTAGAAGTGTTATTACTTCTTCACCCTCCTTTTGGCCCACGAAGGAATTTAGAGATTCAGAAAACAGCGAGAAAAATGGGTGGAGCTTCATGGCAGGAGTTTTGTAATATCAATCTTTAGAAACATTGCAACCGCAATACCGGAAAAGATAAGCGAACCTCCGAGGAAAATTGCTGCAAATTTCTTCGGCTGGGTGCCGATGCCGAAGCGTGTCAGGTGGTAGAGGATAATAAAGGCGAATATCCAGTAGACGAAAAAAACTCCAACAATCAGGACATTAAAGATAATCCCGAGGAACTGCATAAATTGTTTCCTTAATTCTAGCACTAAAAAGAAAAGCCCCGATGTAACATCGGGGCCTGAACATTGAACTTGTGATTATTGACCTCTACCCTTGAATGGCAGTGGTCGCAAGAGGCCGGCGTCGTCGAGGTCCATGAGCTCCTGGTTGCGCCGGAGCTTCTTGCCTTCCGCTTCGTACTCGGCTTCTTCCGAAAAGAGCGGCGTACCGCCACGAGGCGGCGTTTGAGCAGCTCTCCGCTTGAGAATCTTCCTCTCCGCCACATCGAGGTGGCTCGCCACGAGCATGGCGACGACGGCAAGAAAGATTCCGAGAACGACGAGTTCTCCGGCGAGCGCCTTCTTCTCCGTGAAGATGATGAGGTAGAAGCTTATTGACAGAAAGAGGATACCGATGATACTCGAGACGCCGAGGACCATGCGCATGAAGCGAAAGTACGGCGTGTTCATTTCCCTGATCACAAAGACCTCCTTTTTGAGCTGAAAAAGTCTCCTGCAACTATACTATTTTAATCCCACAAAGTCAAGAGATATGAAAACTAGTCCGCCCGCCACGATTCGAACGTGGGACCCCCGAGGTATAAGCTCGATGCTCTAACCAGCTGAGCTACGGGCGGAAAGATTTAATATATCACAGTGTTATTCAAAGTGAATTTTACGCTCACTAGAATCCAAGCGCTCCTTAAGTAGCGGAAATTTATTAAGCCCGGGATCAAGTTCAACAAGCCTTGTTGCTTCTGCTCGCGCCGCCTCAACCATCTTTAAATTCTTAATCGCTTCCATCCCGACATCCGAGATACCCCACTGTCTCATCCCCGCGAGCTCTCCCGCCCCGCGCTGTTTAAGGTCGTACTCGGCGAGTTCGAACCCATTTTTGGCGGAGACTAGAGCTTTCAGCCGCTCACGCGCCTTGTCTCCCCGGCTTTCGGTGAAGACGAAACAATATGCCTGGTGATTGGAGCGGATGACTCGACCGCGGAGCTGGTGGAGCTGGGCGAGACCGAAGCGCTCCGCACCTTCTATAATAATGAGCGAAGCGTTTTCTACATTGACGCCCACTTCGACGACTGAGGTGGCGACAAGGATATCCAATTTTTTATTTTTAAACTCCAACATTATCTTTTCTTTCTCGGCGGGCTTCATCTTGCTGTGAAGAATACCTATTTCGTACTCACCGAAGACTTCTTTTTTCAGGCGCTTCGCCTCTTCCTTTACGGATTTGGCAAGGACCGCAAGTTCTTTTGTCGGGTCGGGTTCGTCTATACGCGGGCAGATAACGTAGAGCTGCCGTCCAGCTTTTAATTCTTCACGTACTTTCTCGTATGCTTGCAGCCGCTTATCCGGAGCGACAACTTCCGTGATAATTTTTTTCCTACCTTCCGGCATCTCGTCTATGAGAGAGAGGTCGAGGTCGCCGTAGAGTGTGAGGGCGAGGGTTCTCGGGATGGGAGTCGCGGTCATAGAGAGCAGGTGCGGAGTAAGCTCGTTTTTTGTCACAAGCTTTTGCCTTTGCGCCGTGCCGAAGCGGTGCTGTTCGTCAACGATGACAAATGCCAGGTGTTTAAACTTAACCGACTTTTGAATTAGCGCGTGAGTGCCGATAAGGACCGAGATTTCGCCCGAGGCTACCCACTTAAGAAGCTGGGCTCGAGATATATCTGTGGCGCCATCGGGATTAATCTTCGATGGGAATTTTTTACAACCACTTCCTGTGATGAGAGCAATATTTATCGGCAAGTGGGAGAAGTATTTTATAAACGAGTCAAAGTGCTGTTGAGCGAGTATTTCTGTCGGTGCCATGTAGGCCGACTGGAGGGTGCCTGACTGCGCAGGCAGGCCGAATTCATTAAGAGGGCGGGAGGTGGTGACGGCGTAGACCGCAGTAGCGGCAACAGCGGTCTTGCCCGAGCCGACGTCCCCTTCGAGAAGGCGCGACATCGGGTGTCCGCGGCGGAAATCGAGAAGGACGGTTTCTATGGCGCGTCTCTGTGCTGCTGTTGCCTTGAAAGGAAATCTCGAAATAAAAGTTTCTACATCCTCAGGTTTCTTGTCTATGACGAAGGCGGCGCGCTCTTTAAACTCGTGCCTAAATTTTTGTCTCTCAAGCTGGATGAAAAATATTTCTTCAAAGGCGAAGCGCTTGCGCGCCGCTTCGGCGTGCTCGAGCCTCTTCGGTGCGTGGATGTATATGAGCGAAGTGCGCAGGTCGGGGAGATTGTACTTTTTCAAAATCTCGTCTGGCAGGGGGTCAACAAGGGGGTCCAGGACCCTGCTTGCGAAAGCCGTCTGCACTTTATGATAAAGCCAGTTGGAAGTAACACCGCGAGTCTCGGGGTAAACGGGGTAGAGAGAGTGCGCGGCAGTTTTTGTAAAAAGGTCGGGAGCTGTTTCGATTTTCGGATTTGAAAAGTAGAGAGAGCCGTTCCGCTCGGAAACCTTGCCCTCAACACGGACGCGGGAATTCTCGGCAAGCATTTTTGCCAAGTAGGCTTGGTAGAACCAGACGATTTTTATTTTGCCCGTAGCATCTTCGACAAAGCCCTCTGCCATGGGAATTTTTTTCCTGAAAGCTCTGCTCGTTTTTAGTTTGCTGATTTGTCCGAAGACGACAGCTGTTTCACCCTTCTTCAGATCGACAATATTGGCAATCTCCGCCGAGTCGCCATAGTAGCGGGGGAAGTAGTAGAGAAGGTCACGAACCGTCTCGAGCCCTAGGCGCTTGAGGGCGGAGAGCTGCCTCGGCAGTATTCGGAAGACGTCGGAGAGTTTATCACTCGGATGCATCTCTCTATCTTACCGCTTTGTCGGAGACAATCTTTCCGTCGTCGAGTGTCACGATTCTCTGTGTCAAGGAGCTGTATTCCTCTTCGTGAGTCACCATGATGATAGTCTGACCCTGTTTATGCACCTCTTGGAACAGTTTCATAATAGAGCGGCTGGATTCGTTGTCTAAGTTCGCCGTCGGCTCGTCGGCAAAAAGCACTTTCGGCCCGTGCGCCAAGGCTCTTGCGATAGAGGTGCGCTGTTGCTCTCCGCCCGAGAGCTGGCTTGGCAAATTTTCCAGGCGATGTCCGAGACCGACACGTTCCAGAGAGACTTTAGATTTTTCGTAAGCATCGTGTTTTGAAAGACCCTGCATCATGAGAGGCACGGCAACGTTTTCCATAGCAGTCAGGTCTGGGAGCAGGGCGTAATCCTGGAAGACGTAGCCGAGCTCCGATAAGCGGAGATTCGTCTTTTCTTCGGCGGTCATGTTGTGCGTATCTTTGCCGAAGAGGTACACCTCGCCCGAAGTCGGATCGTCGAGAAGAGACATCTGGTACATGAAAGTAGATTTGCCCGCACCCGACCTGCCCATGATAGAGATCCACTCTCCCTCTTCGGCGACGAAGTCTATACCCTTAAGGACGCGCGTCTCCTTACTGCCGTCGATGAAAGTTTTTATTAAGTTTTCTACTTTGATTAAAGGCATGTTTTAGTTTCTCCCAAGGATGGAATCAAGAGTATTTTTCCTGACGATCATCCTTGCGGGGATGTAGCCCGCGATGACTGTTGTAATCATAAGTATGGCGATTTTCACCGCGGTACTGTCTAAGGGCGCGACGAGAATGCCGTCGGAGAAGGGGAAGTCTATGGGGTGCGTGGCGATAAACGGCTCGAGAAAGGCATATAGGAGAACGAGCCCGATGCCGGAGCCGACCGCGGCGTAGAAAAAGGACTGGAAGACGTAGGAGATTTCTATGGTTCTTCCCGAAACACCGATACCCTTAAGGATGCCGATAAACTTTCTTCTCGTTATGGCGTTGATGAAGATGACGATAAAGATGGTGATGGAGGCGACGACGAGGCCTATGGAGCTCATCAGGTTTCCGAGGAGGGCGAAAGTATCTTTGATATCCTCCAGGAATTTCGGCTGAGCCTCCTCAAAGGTTTGGACTCTCGCATATTCGCCGACACCACTTCTCAAGAGCGCCTCTTTAAAGAAAATGGGATCGGCACCAGGCTTCAGACGGACAGAAATTTCGCCGACGTTGTAGTCGTTCCTTCCTATAAGGTCGCGAAACTGGGTGTCAACGAAATAGACTCGATAGGAGAGTTCATCCACCTTGGATTTCACAATACCCTTGACTGTCACCTCGCGCTTTATGTTGCCGAGAGTTATACGCACCTTGTCTCCGACTTTGACGTTATCAAGTGTCGGGAAGCTTGCCGTCTCGACGGGGAAGTATTCTGTAAGAAGGTATGACCCTAAGAGGACCTGGTCGTAGTCTGTCGGTAGAAGATACTCGCCGTCTATAACGAAGCGCGAGATCCCTGTCAGATCTTCCTCGGCGACGGGGTTTATGCCGACGAAGGGTGCCCCTGCTCGGTCAATCTCTTCGTCCTTAGTCGCTTCCTTGTAACCGGCTTCAACATTGCCGGAAGAGAGGTAGCGCGCCGAGACGGCGAGAGTCTCGGGCATGGATTTAATAATATTTAAAACTTGCGGGCTCTGTTCTATATAATCTTTCTTCTCGAGGGTGGAGATAAGGATGTCGGAGGTGTAGAGATTTTTATTCGCCTGGACCGCGCCTTCGATAAGCCCGACAAGAATCCCCGAGACCACAACCAGGTTAAGAAACGTCAGGGTCATGACGAAGATGATTAACCCCGTCGTCCACTTACTGGCGCGGCGCATCTGGCGTAGAGCGAGGAAAAAGCCTAGGCGGATAAACTGCGGCATCTACTTAGCGCTAGGGTTGGTAATGATTTGTGATCCCTCGGGAAGCGTAGAGAGAAGCTCAACCGAGCCGGAGGAATCACGTTCACCGACCGTTACTGGAGTTTTCACCTCCTTGCCGTCCGAGCCCAGTATATAGACGAAGGATTCCTCTCCTTCCACGACGACTGTTCTCTCGGGGATAAGGAAGACCGAAGGCTTTCTAGAAGTTTCAATTTCTATATTGGCGGTCATACCGGAGCGCACTAACTCAGACTGATTTGTCAGGGCGAGGCGGACTTTGTATGTAGAGACACCGTCGCGGATAGTCTCGGCTGGGTCTATGTGTATGACACGAGCTTGGAACTTCTCTTTCTCGCCGTAGGCGTCAAGTGTGACAGAAGCAGTATCACCGACCTTTACTCCCGAGATAGAAACTTCTGGCACAAAGGATTCTATCTCGAGTTCGCGGCTGATGACCGAGATTACTTCGGCATTCGCGGCGACAGTCTGCCCGACCTTCGCGTCCTGCTTCGAGACGACACCGTCTATGGGAGAAGAGAGAGAAGTTTTGGAGAGCTGTGAGCGAGCATTCGCGAGAGCGGCACGAGCGGCCTCAACCCGTGCGACCTGTACAGGCACATCGAGTAAAAGGTTTTTGAGATTTTCTTCCGAAGAGATGAGACTCTGGGTTGCGGTGTTTAGAGCGGCCTCGGCTGCGGCCATAGTTGTTTTGTATCCGTCTATCGTAGTCTGCGAGAGCCAAGCCGATTCTTCAAAAAGATTTGCCGCCTGGGAAACTTCCGAGACGTAGCGGGCGACTGTGGCCAGGTTTTCTCGAGACTTGGAGAGCTTTTCTTCTGTGTAAGTTGTGAGTGAGAGACCGGTTGTAATATTTCTCCAGTTCTCGAAGAGGACATCCATCTTACGTCGAGTACTGTTTATAGAGTCGCGGAGATTCACATCCTTTGAGAGGTCGCCGTTTATCTCGGGGAAGCCCGAGTGGATATTGATAAAGAGCTGATCGGCTTTCTTATAAACAGCGTCGTCGGCGACGGCGCGGGCGTTGAGGATACTCTGGATCACAGCGCGCTTCGAGTTCGTAATCTGCGCTTCGAAGGTGCCTGCACCCTCGAGCTTATCGAGTCCGGCGAGAGCAAGATTAAGTTCGGCTTCCGCCTTCAGCACCTCGGCCGAGATAGTACTTGCATCCAGGCGCGCGAGGAGCGAGCCCCTGTTTACAACAGAGCCGACCTCGCGTGAGACCGAGGCGACAGTACCCGAGACCTCGAAGCCGAGATTTACACTCTCTTTCGGAATCACCTTGCCCGAAATTTTGACAGTCCTGACGAGGTCACCGAGAACGGGAGAGACGACCGTTTTCTCGCCGTTACCTCCCGCCTTGAAGATGAAAATGCCGCCGACTAAGACTACTAGGGCGACAATTAGAAAAACCTTTCTTTGTTTAACAAATGCAAACATTGTAAGAACAATTTATAACATTTTTCCCATCCATTATCAATTCTTTATTTCAAAGACTTTTCTTTTCGACGTGGCACCCGAGACGAGACGCACTTCGGAGCGCGAGACGCCGAAGTGTCGAGCTAAGAGTTTCACAATCGCCTCGTTTGCCCGACCCTCTTTCGGCGCCTCCTTTACCGAGACGGTGTAGTACTCCTCCGGGTCCTTTATGAGCTTCAAGGGCGGGGGAGCGACCTTGTCTTCCTTTGCGCCCGCCTTCGCCCTAACAAAAATTTTCATTGTCTTATAGAGTAGCATTTTTCGGAATTATCAATTTTTAATAGCTAGCTCATTAACCTATGAAATACTATGAAATTTTGCAAAAAGCTTGACTGGAATATAGCACATATGATAACCTATGAAATATGAAGAAAACATCAAACGAGAAGGCACTACTCTCAATCAGCGAAGTTTCAAGCATTTTTGGTATTCACCAAGACACGCTTCGTAATTGGGAGAAAAAAGGACTTATTACTCCACTCCGTGTTGGTCCACGAAAAGATCGAAAGTACAAGCCGGAAGACATTGAGCGTATTGCGAATGATAAAAGTATTTTCAAGGGGCTTGATGAACCTCTCGATGATGGAAAAATGAATCTCACCCAACTCAAGCAATTCCTTTGGAGAAGTGCCGATATTTTGCGTGGAAAGATAGACAGTTCTGATTACAAAAAATATATATTTGGACTCCTTTTCTACAAACGCATCAGTGATGTGTGGGACGAAGAATATAAAAAAGTTCTTGAGGAATATCATGACGAAGAAATTGCTCGCGCAGATCACAATCACCGTTTCCAAGTTCCGAAAGATTGCCGATGGGAAGTAATACAAAAACAAGCAGAGGGTATCGGGCAGAAACTCAATGAAATTTTTGATAAACTCACAAACGCAAACAGTCCCAAGCTCGACAAGATTTTTGATGATCTAGATTTTGCCAACAAGGATAAATTTCCAAATACTACTCTACAAAATTTAATAAACCATTTTTCAAAACATAATTTTGGAGACAACTACATCAGCTCTGATCTTCTTGGGGATGCATACGAATATCTCATTGAGCAATTTGCGGCGGATGCGGGTAAAAAAGGCGGAGAATTTTACACTCCGCGTGAGGTTGAGCGGGTAATAATAAACATTTTAAAACCTCACGAGAAAGACCATATCTACGATATGGCAGTTGGCTCTGGCGGTTTCCTACTCGAGGCGTATCACTATCTGCGAGAACAAGCTGGAGAAAAGAAAGCTCGCTCACTCTACCTTTACGGGCAAGAAATAAACATTGGTACATACGCAATTGCAAAAATTAACATGTTTCTCCACGGGCTTGATAGTGCAGACATTCAGCGCGGAGATACTCTTGCCGATCCAAAATTTTTGAATCCTGACGGATCGCTAAAAACCTATGATATCTGTGTTGCAAATCCGCCCTACTCCATTAGTGAATGGGAAGATCAGATTTTTGCCGCGAATAAACACGGAATTCTTGATGGTTATGAAATGCCTCCGGCAAAAAAAGCCGATTACGCCTTTGTGCTCCACATGGTGAAGTCCATGAATAAAAACGGTCGTGCGGGAATTGTGCTTCCTCACGGGGTACTTTTCCGAGGTGGCGCTGAAGGACGAATCCGTGAGCAACTGATAAAAAATGATCTCATAGAGACCGTCATCGCTCTCCCCGCAAAGCTTTTCTATGGCACAGGTATTCCGGCGGCGATCGTGATATTTAACAAGAACAAACCAGAAGCTCACAAGAATAAAATTCTAATTATAGACGCGGAAAAAGATTTTGAAGAAGGTAAAAACCAGAATCGCCTTCGCAAAAAAGATATTGAAAAAATTGTTTCGGCTTTTGAGAGTTACCGCGATGTTGAGAAATATGCTCGCATCGTGGGTATCAAAGAGTTGGAAGAAAATGAGTTCAATCTCAATGTCCGTCGCTATGTAGAAAATGGTGATGAGGAGGAAGTTGTAGATGTGAAAACAGTTTGGAGTGAATTGAAAGAAATTGAGAAGGAGCGCGAAGTGATTGATAAGAAGGCCGTCAATTATTTAAAAGAATTAAAATATTAAATGTATGGAGAAATATATAATTTTTGAAGGAAATATTGACCAACAGGCAACACTTAGACTTGTTAACGCAATTCAAAATGCAATAAACCAAGCACCTCAGGCAACAAAGGTAACTATAATATTTTCCTCTCTTGGGGGAAGTATATATGATGGTTTCCTCTTGGCTTCTTTTATCCAAAACTCAAGAGTTCCGATTGCTATTCACGCTGTAAATCATATTGATTCAATTGCAAATGTTGTCTATTTATCTGTAAAAGAAAGAACAGCAGAATCTCATACGAAGTTTTATATGCATGGCGCCTCAACACAAGGAAATTTCGACGAGAAAGCACTTAAAGAACAACTTTCTTCGATTAAGACCAATAATAGTCGCATAGCTCACTTTGTGACTGCAAATTCGGGCATTAGTCTCAAGAAAGTGAGATCAATGATGGAAAGCGGAACAACGATTTCAGCTCAAGAAGCTTTAAAGTATAAAATTGTTCAAAAAATAATGCATCGTGAAGTTCCTCCAGATGCAATTAGAGAAGAAATAATTTATGTCAATTAAATCTTCACAACAAAATATTCCCAGTGGATGGCAAGAAACCAAACTTCTTGATTGTCTTCGCATTCCATCAAAGCTTTCGGGTATAAAACTTTCTGAATATGAGAAAGAGGGTGATTTTCCTGTTTTTGATCAGGGGCAAGATTATATTAGTGGATTTTCATCAAACAAAGACTTAGTGGTTAAAGATGTCCCTGCAATACTTTTTGGTGACCACACTCGTATTGTGAAATATATAAAAAGTCCATTTGTTGCAGGAGCCGACGGAACCAAAATATTTTGGGCAAAAGATGGTTTTGATCCAACATTTCTTTATTATTTGGTTTTGAGTCAAAAAATTCCCAATACTGGATATAACCGACATTTCAAATTTTTCAAAGATATAAAAGTAATAATTCCTGAATCTAAAACCGAACAACAAAAAATTGCAGAGATTTTGGGGACGGTGGATGAGGATATTGCGAAAACAAAGGAAGTAATTCAAGCGACAGAAAAGCTTAAGCGAGGGCTTATGCAACAGCTCTTTACTCGCGGGATTGGGCATACAAAATTTAAGGAAACAAAAATCGGACAGATTCCTGAGGACTGGGAATTAGTGAAGATGAAAAATATTTGTACAGTAAGACAAGGTCTTCAAATTGCAATTTCTCAAAGATTTTCAGAGTATAAAGAAGGTAGATACAAATATATTACTTTGAAAAGCATAAAAGAGAATATTTATGATTATATTGAATCACCTAAACAGTCAGTGATATGCACAAAAGCTGATGTGCTTATGACTAGAACCGGCAATACGGGTGTCGTGGTGACTGACAGAGAAGGAGTGTTCCATAATAACTTCTTCTTGATTGACTTTGATCGATCAAGAGTTTTAAAAAATTACCTCGTTTATTATTTTCTTCGTGAGGATATTAAAAAGATAGTTTTAGAAAAAGCTGGGACAACAACGATTCCTGACCTGAATCATGATGCATTTTATGGAATAGATTTTGTTATACCTAACTTAAAAGAACAAAAAGAGATTGCAGAAATTCTTTCAGTGATTGATGAAAAGATTTTGGTCAATAAGAAATTAAAAGAAAAACTTACGCTCCTCAAAAAGGGTCTGATGCAGGATTTATTGAGTGGAAAAGTAAGAACAAATATATGAATTTAAAAGACAAAATGGACAAATTTAATAAAAGATGGAGTATTACCTCCACCGATTCTTATGAGGATGCTTTTAAGAAATTTAAAACTAGAATTTTGAATATTTTTGAAAATATTGACCGCCACATGACGGATGAAAGCATTACTGCATTTTGTCAGTATTACGGAATCAAAGAAGTTTGGCATACCGGAATGATGGACAATACATGGAGTACAAATATATCAGACAGACTTATTTCAGAAAATAATGAAAAAGAATTTTATAAGTTAATCGAACTGATCTTTTCTTTAGATATAAGAGCGACAATGGGATATGGTGGTCACGGTTATACATACAGTAAAGACATTTTGTTTAGAGATGTTGTTAAGGCAATTGAATTGTCTGATGTAAATGTATCAATTACTGCTTCAGACGGAGAAGTTCTTCTTTATCCAAAGGGTGAGGAAATTCTTGACGAAGAATTAGTTAATTCACCTCTCTCTTTTCTTAATAAAGAAAGTGATGAACACTTTATTCAGGCATTGCAATTTTACCAATCAAAAAAGCATATAAAATCTGCGGAAAGTTTAAGACGCGCACTAGAAGAATTTTTGAGATATAAATTAAAAAATACTAAGGGATTAAACGCCAATATTATAGAGTTGCAGACAAAACTAAAATCAGATGGGCGTGATGCGCAAGTGAGAAATATTCTAGGATCAACTTTTAGTTACCTTGACCAATATTTCAACGAAAATAGTAAGCACAATGATGGAGATATTGATGATTCTGAAAACGAATT
>CAYUOR010000003.1:0-4897 GCA_964446535.1 uncultured Candidatus Saccharibacteria bacterium
ACCCCGGGATACTGGGCGTAGATTCTTGACTCCAAAATTTCTTTCCAATCCCTGAAGGCCCAGATAAAAAATCTCACGTCACCACCTAGAGAAACTATTTCGAAAGAAAACCACACCCTGACGCGACCTTCGAGAAAAACATCGGTAAGAGAGCCAACCACCGGCTCAAAAATGCCGTTAAAAACAATTTCCATCGCGGCGGGAGAGCGTTCTATCTCTTTCGGAATCTTTATCTCCAACAGAACTTTCTCCTTAGAAGCGATCCACTGGCGACGTTTATAAGAAAACCAAGTATTGAAAAAAAGGCCCGTCAAGATAAGAGGTAGCCAAATCGGCCAGGTTTGGAGCGTGTAGCCCCAGATTTTAAGATAGAGGTCTGTTTTGAAAAGAGAGATAAACTCTTCAATCATTGCCTAATTTTACACGTTCCTTAGACGTTGTGGTAGCGATTGGCTGTGTCCTTCTTAAAATACTTCGGATTCTGCAAGTTGACGAGAATGGTGTTTTCTTTAACGTAGCGTTCCTTGAGGGTTTTTTCGATAATTTTATCTTTCGTAAGAGGACCTTCTTTTTCAAGAATATTTCTTATGACATCCTTAACAACACCCGACATGTAGCCCCATTCGGCAAGAGCGTAAAGTCCGCGGCCGACTAAGACAAAACGCGGATCCTTAATAAGTTCGTTGTGAGTGGTGGCAACATGTGCCTTTTTGTCAAAATATTTCGTGATGGCCTTGGCCACTTCTTTAAAGTGTATTGGAGAGCCGTGTTTTCTAATAACGAGAAAGGCGTAGTCACGCATGCCTTTAGCATTGACGTTTGAAGACGAGGTCTTGCCCCACTCACCTAGAGGGTTCTTGCCAATTTTATGCGAGAGTGATAGCCAGCGCCTGACCACTTCTTCGTTTTTATACTTCTCGTTAAGATCTTTCACCTCCTCAAGGAATGAGTTAACCATGTCGCTCTCAAATACCAGCTCATCGTCCGAAAGTTTAGAATAGAGTTTACGAAGAGCCGACTTTATCTTTGAAGCAAGCTCGGAGTCAACATGCCAGTGATGTCTAAATTCTTCATCCTCTTTTTCTCGTTTAAAACTTTCTCCCAAAACTAGAAGGAAGTGAAAGTGATTTTGAATACTTCGATCTTTGCTTAAATGATTTAAGAGATCCTTTTCGGAAATAATGCCACCAAGCTCCAGGATAAGAGCTTTCAGTTCGGTGAAGACCGGTTCAGAGTCTTTGCATGCCTTAGATTTGCGTATGGCGGCGAGAGAATGATTTTCTATCTGACGAACACGCTCGCGGGTAATATTGTATTTCTTTCCTATGGTATCAAGCGTCATCTTCGTCTGCTTCGCGCCTAAGCCATAGCGGTTGACTAGAACATCCTGACCCCTTTTCGTCAAACTCGACAGAAGATGCTTGGTGACCTCCTTCGGTTTGAAGCTTAAAACAAACTTTTCGCTCATAATTGTTTCGTATTTGTATCACCTATCTAAACACGTGTCAAGGCGTGCCTCTCTTAAGGGTTGTTCGGGCTCTGTGTGAACAAGTTCCCACATTCTCTCTCTACCTTAAGTCAAGTGACGATGCTTATGATCTTTTTTGGCACCAAAATCACCTTTTTCGGAGAGCCGTTTTTCAGCCATTTCTTAACTTCCGGCAAAGCTAGGGCGCGAGCCTTAATATCTTCGTCATCCTCATCAATAGATACCTTGATACTTCCTCTTACCCGACCATCGATTTGTATAGCTAAAGTAAAGTCAGTTTTTTGAAGTTTGTCCGGATCGGCAACGGGCCATTTCTCAAGGTGTATAGATTTTTTATGGCCTAAAAGATGCCAGAGCTCTTCAGTTATATGCGGAGCAAATGGCGCAAGGAGTTTTAAAAGGGTTTCAAATTCTTCCTTCGAAACTGCTTCTTTCTTCTCCAAAGAATTGGTGCGGATCATCAGAGCGGAAACAGCTGTGTTAAATCCAAGATTTTCTACATCATCTGAAACTTTTCTAATTGTTTCGTGTAGAGAGTTTTCGTCGGTTGGTATCTTGTCTGAAATTTTTTTCGCCAGCCGCCAGACCCGTTCTAGGAAGCGCCGCGGACCCACCAGAGAACTTTCGTTCCAGGCGATGGCTTGTTCAAACGGGCCCATGAACATCTCGTAAACTCGCAGAGTGTCTGCACCGAAGCGGCGCACAATGTCATCTGGGTTTACGACATTGCCGCGTGACTTAGACATTTTCTCGCCATTTTCCGCCAAGATTATGCCGTGCGAGGTACGCTTCTTGTAAGGTTCGTCCGTCGGCACAAGCTCTAAGTCAAATAAAAATTTATTCCAGAAACGCGAATAAAGGAGATGTAGCACGGTGTGTTCCATTCCCCCGTTATACCAATCAACCGGCATCCAGGTCTTTAACGCTTTTGCCGATGCAAATTCTTTCTTATTCTTCGGATCAGCGTAGCGGAGAAAATACCACGAACTTCCAGCCCAGTTTGGCATAACGTCAGTCTCCCTTTTCGCTTCTCCTTTGCACTTTGGGCACTTAACGCTGACCCATTCTTCGATACTTGCGAGCGGAGATTCGCCGTCGTCGCGCGGCTGGTATTTCTTCACCTCCGGAAGCTCGACGGGTAAATCTTTTTCCGGCACGGGAACAATACCGCAGGAGGCACAGTGAATTACAGGTATCGGCTCGCCCCAGTAGCGCTGGCGAGAGAAGACCCAGTCGCGAAGCTTGTATCTCGTAACCTTTTTGCCGAACTCGCCGAAACTCGCTTTTTTATAATCTCTTATTACGGGGATTCCGTATTTCTCTGCAAATATAAGATCTCGTTCATCGTCGGCGGGCACACCCATAACGGCACCCGTGCCATAGTCGGAGAGCACGTATTCGGCTTCCCAAACGGGAACTTTTTCTTTCGTCGCAGGGTTGGTGACATATTTCCCAGTAAATTTATCTACCTTACCCGAGACGGCGACGAAGGTTGCGCCGCGGATAGTATCGGGACGAGTGGTAAAAACCTCTATGTCGTCAAAACGTACGAGTTCTCCTTCACTTCTGCCAATCCAATTTTTTTGTTGAATCTTTACTCGCTCGGGGTAATCCACCTTATCCAGATCATCGGCCAGGCGGTCGGCGTATTTGGTAATAGCAAGCATCCACTGCTCTTTCTCACGCTCTTCTACCGGTGTGCCACAGCGCTCGCAGGCGCCATCAACCACTTCTTCGTTCGCCAGACCGATTTTATCTTTCGGACACCAGTTGATCGGCATCTTCGCCTTGTAGGCGAGACCTTTTTCTAAAAATTTTAGGAAAATCCACTGGGTCCACTTGTAGTAGTCTGGATCAGTTGTATTTATTTCTCTTAACCAGTCGAAGGAAACACCGAGAGACTGAATTTGTCGGCGAAAGGTGTCTGTATTTTCTTTAGTAACTTGCCTTGGGTTCTTACCCGTTTTTAAGGCGAAGTTTTCGGTTGGCAAACCAAAGGCGTCCCAACCGATAGGATAGAGAACATTAAAACCTTCCATCCGACGCTTTCGCGCTATAACATCAAGACCAATATAAGGACGGGGGTGTCCAACGTGAAGACCGTCGCCTGAAGGATATGGAAACTCTATTAATGCGTAATACTTAGGTTTTTTTGAAGTGTTTTTGGCTTCGTAAATACTGGCTTTCTGCCAGTCTTTCTGCCACTTACTTTCTATATTTTGAGGATTGTACTCTTGAGCCACACCGCTAGTATAACAAGATTTATTTTTTCAATATTGGATATAGTTCAGGGTCAATCGTGCGTTCGAAACAGTGGCGACCCACGTTATGTTTCCAGTTCGACATTGTCTCATATTCATAATAATCATATCTAGTGTCATTAGGAGTAGATGCATTCTTGAATTCGGCACAAAGTTCAAACGACATGTCCCCCGTTTTTCTATATTCGTAGTCAAGGCTGGTTTGCGGATCTTTAGGAACCGTAAGTCCTGATATCTCGTCTGTCATCTCAAACAAACTGTCAGGCAAAACTCCTTTACGCTGCCAGTAATTAACGAGACGCGCTTGAATATTTTGTAAGTCTGAAATTCGCTGTGAGTCATAGCGAAGGGAGCGCTGAGTTTGTGGTGAGCCGAGAACTAAAAAACCAGCAATTATTGAACCAACGGCAAAAAAGATGGCTACAAATTTCCAGAAGTTTCTACGATGGTCAGAGAGCCGGCCTCTTAGATCATCAAGGTAGTAGCCGAAAATTAAGCTTGTTATCACCAAAACTGTTAATACTTTTAGAAGAAAGGCAATAGTAAGTTCTTGGCCGTCTAAAAATCGATATAAAACTGTAATTAAATCACCGGCGAGTATGCCGCCAGAAATGAAAAGTGTTATATAAAGAAGCCATTTTCGCACGGCGTAGTCTTTCCTTGTTGGATCAGCTAAATAAGCTTTATTTAACGTACTTGTAACAAACAAAAAAAGTGGGAAAACAACCAAGAGAGTGGCTACTGGAAAGCTGATGGCAGAAAAACCTTGTCCGTAGGAATAATAATCTCCGAATCGACTTACTGATGGGAAAGCTACGTTAATTACTCTAAATAGGATGGCAATAAGCGCTCCAGTACCTGAATACAAAAGAATCATGCCTCCAAAATGCAGAAGAAAATCCTTTGCTGTTGTTTTGTTTTCCATATACTTTAATTATACCAGAAACTCAATAACGTCGCCGTCCTCAACTACGTAATCCTTACCTTCGGTGCGGAGCCAACCTTTATCACGTGCGGCGGCGTAAGAGCCGGCTTCCAGAAGTTTACTTGAGTGTATAACCTCGGCACGGATAAACTTTTCCTGGAAATCAGAGTGGATTGATTTACCTGCCTCGGGAGCTTTAGCACCACGGTGCGTCGTCCAGGC